>NZ_JBXVPZ010000065.1:0-30983 GCF_057961495.1 Streptomyces sp. P5F9
GGGTGGGCGGGGTGAACGGATGCCGTCCTCAGGGGGTCTGCCGACGTTATGGCCGGCCGTGACACCCGCACCAGAGGACGGTTCATCCATCTTCCGTGCCGTGGGTGGAGGAATCGTCCACCGCTGTTCCTATGCGCTGCCCGGGGCGTCCTCCGGTTCGGCGTCGGGGCCCTGGGCGCGGACCCGCTGGACGTGTTCGAGGGAGTCGCGCAGTTCGCTGAGCCAGTCGTCCGTGTGGCGCTGTACGAGGCGGACGCACCAGGCCAGCGCGTCGCTGCGGCTGCGGGCCACGCCGGCGGCGATGAGGGTGTCGAGGACCTGGCGCTCGGGCTGGCGCAGCCGGGTCATGACGGGCGCGGAGATGTGCGTGAACAGGGACCGCTCCCCGGCGCACTCCACCCCCCACGAGACCTTCCTGCGGAACCGGTGCTCGGCCTCGCGCGCGAGGGCGATCCGGGTCTCCCGGGTGCGCTCGCGGAACTCATGGACCCGGCCCTGGACGGCCGCCTCCTTCTCGGCGTCCGAGACGCCCTCGGCCAGCTTGGGTGCGGGGATGCGGCCGATCACGGTGACCTCCTCGCGGTCGACCGTGACCTCGACCAGCTCCTCGAACAGGTCGTCGGGCAGACGGCCGGTGAACCAGCCGCGAAGCTTCTCCTGCTGCTCTGTCGTAATCATGTAATGACGATTACTCGTGAGCAGAGCGAACGCAAGGGGCTGCGGTGGAGTGCGCCGAGAGCTGAAGCGGAATGTTTCGGGACTGTTTCAGGACGATTGGCGAGCACGGGTAAACCGGCCATCCGACCTGATCCGACGATCAAGAACCCCATGGATACGGGGTTCGCGCGTTCGAATTCCGTGACTTCACGCCACTGATTCAACACGCAAGGTTACTGAAACCTGTGGGTGGGATGTGAGTTTCCGCGACGGACTCGGCAGAGTGGCGCCCGCCGGTCCGGCACCGACCGAGCGGGGCCGGCACCTCCTCGAACCGATCGCTTCCGGATCGGTTCGTATCGAGCGGAAGGATGCACACAATGCGGAACACCGCGCGCTGGGCAGCGACCCTGGGTCTGACGGCCACCGCCGTCTGCGGGCCCCTGACCGGGTCCGCCCTCGCCGCCCACGGAGCCGGCCCGGCCGCGCTCTACGCCCCCTCGGCCCTGGTGCTCACCATGGGCCACGGCAATGACGCCGCCTTCGCCACACCGGAACGCGCGGTGACCCTCACCTGCGCGCCCACCGCCTCCGGCACCCACCCGGCCGCCGCCGAGGCCTGCGCCGAACTGCGCGGCATCGGGGGCGACTTCGGCGCCCTCGCGGCCCGGGACGACGTGCTCTGCAACAAGCTCTACCGTCCCGTCGTCGTCACGGTCGACGGAGTCTGGCAGGGCAGACGCGTCTCCTACGAGCGCGTCTTCTCCAACGAGTGCGTGAAGGACTCCTACGGATACGGAGGCGTCTTCACGTTCTGAGAGACCGGGACCGCACGGTCTCCGTGCGCAACAGGGAGGGTCCGTAGCTGGGGAGTGCGTACCCCTGTCGCGGAGCACTGCGGTCCCGCAACCAGGGGCCGGCCGGGCGGTGTGGGGTCGCCCGTGCCGGCCCCTGTCATCGTTCCCGGCGCTCGGCCTGCGCGGGCAGCACGCGCAGCGGCGGGAAGCGGCCGAGCAGCCCCGAGGCGCGCAACAGCCGGTCGATGCGCGGGCCGTCGGACACCACGCGCAGCCGCCCGCCGCGTTCCCTGGCCCGCCGCTCGGCCCGGCACAGCACCCGAAGCCCCGAGCAGTCGAAGAACTCGACCGGCCGCAGATCCACCAGCACGTCGGGCTCGTCGACCGAGGTCGCGGCGTCCAGATGTTCCACGACGAAGCCGGCCGTCGCCATGTCGATCTCGCCCGAGACCTCGACCACCGTGAAGGGGCCCCTGGACCGTGTACGGGCACAGGAGTTGGCCGCGGGGCTGTCGCGTTCGTCCGCTTCCGCTGTCATGGCCGCTCCACCTCGGCACGGGACGCATTCGGTCTCGGTAGGTACCCCGGAGGAGCCCCGAGCATCCCCGACACGCTGTCCGCAAGATCTGGTTCACTCGACATGGTGAACTTCGGTCGGAAAGGTTGACTTTCTGTCAGTAGGGCAGTGAGGAGGGGCCGCCGTCTCCCTGCGGACGGCGGCCCCTCGGTCTGTGCGGCTCAGGCTCGGGCGGAGCCGGTCACATGTGGACGACCGGTGCGGCGTCCGCCTCCTGCTGCGGAACCCCGCGACGGTAGAGCGCCAACGCGATCAGCGCGCCCGCGGCGAAGAAGCCCGCCGACCACCAGAACGCGGTGGTGTAGCTCTCGATCGTCGCCTGCGCCTGGACCAGCTTGCTGCGCGCGTCCTTCCCGGCCAGGTAGTCGGTCGCGGCGCTCGCGGCCAGCGTGTTCAGCAGCGCCGTACCGATCGAACCGCCCACCTGCTGCATGGCGTTGACCGTCGCCGAGGCGACACCCGCGTCCTCGGCGGCCACTCCGCCCGTGGCGAGCTGCATCGCGGGCGGCATCACCATGCCGAGACCGGCGCCGATCACGATCAGCTGCGGCAGGACATGGGTCACGTAGGACGAGCTGGTCCCGATGTCGGTCAGCCAGGCCATGCCGACCATGGCGATGGCGAAGCCCAGCGGAATGATCACCTTCGGGCCGAGCCGCGGCACGAGCATCGTGGTGCCGATCTGCGCCATGACCATCAGGGCGCCGATCATCGGCAGGAACGCGACACCGGTCTTGGTCGGACTGAAGCCGAGGTTCAGCTGGAGGTAGTAGGTGAGGAAGAGGAACACGCCGAACATGCCCGCACCGGTGATCAGCACGGCGAGGAACGAGGCGCCCCGGTTGCGGTCGAGCAGGATGCGCAGCGGCAGCAGCGGGTGGGCGGCACGGGTCTGCCACCAGGCGAAGGCGGCGAGCAGCAGACCGCCCGCGATCAGGAAGCCCCAGGTCTGCGGCGAACTCCAGTCGTGCGTCTCGGCGTTGGAGAAGCCGTAGACGACGGAGAACAGACCACCGGCGACCAGCACCGTGCCCGGCACGTCCAGCTTGGAGCCCGCGGCGTCGCGGTGGTTGCTGAGCAGGACCCAGCCGCCCGCGAAGGCGACGAAGGCGATGGCGACGTTCACGTAGAGCGTCCAGCGCCAGTCGAAGGCGTCGGTCAGTACACCGCCGAGCAGCAGGCCCACCGCACCGCCGGCTCCGGCGATGGCGCCGTAGACGCTGAACGCGCGGGCGCGTTCACGGGCGTCCGTGAACGTCGTGTTGAGCAGGGAGAGCGCGGCCGGTGCGAGCAGCGCGCCCGCGACACCCTGGAGGGCGCGCGCGGTGACCAGCATCTCGAAGCTGGTGGCGGCGCCGCCGAGCGCGGAGGCGGCGGCGAATCCGACGACACCGGCGAGGAAGGCGGTCTTGCGGCCGAACAGGTCGGCGATGCGGCCGCCGAGCAGCAGCAGGGAGGCGAACGCCAGGGCGTACGCGGTGACGATCCACTGCCGGTTGCCGTCGGAGAAGCCGAGGTCCTTCTGGGCCGACGGCAGGGCGATGTTCACGATGGTGGCGTCGAGGACCACCATCAACTGCGCGACGGCGACGATCGCGAGGATCCACCAGCGCTTGGAGGAGGACGCGGACTGCGCCTCCCCGGCACCCGACCGGGTGTCTTCGGTCAATGTCTTCTGGGACATCGGGAACCACTCCAGGGAAGTCGTTCGGGGTTTACCAAAACGTAAACGAAACGGTTTCGTACACATCGGAGACTAGACCACTTTCTGCGAAACGGCAACGTTTCGCAGAGGACGGGGAGCGATCATGCGCAGTGGCGTGTTCGAGGTCGATGGAGCCGGGCTGTACTACGAGGTACGCGGCACCGGCCCGGCGCAGTTGATGATCAGCGGGGCCGGGGGAGACGCCGGCTACTACGACGGCATCGCCGAGATCCTTTCCGACGCATTCATGGTGATCTCGTACGACCGACGCGGCAACTCGCGGAGTTCCGGCAGGTCGCAGGCACCGATGGAACGCGCCGTGCAGGCGGCCGACACCCGCGCGCTCGTCGGCCTCACGCTGGTCGCGCCGCCCGAGGGAGTGCGCGTTCTGTGTTCCGGTCGCTGTATTCCTTGACTGGAATATAACCGGCGAGGCATATTGGAGTCATGTCCGACGCCTCGCTCTGGACCGCCCTCGCCGATCCCCATCGGCGGGCCATCGTCGGCCTGCTCCTGGAGCGGCCCCGGCCCGTCGGCGAGATCGTGGAGGCATGCGGTCTGAGCCAGCCCAGCACGTCGAAACACCTGCGGGTGCTGCGGGACGCGGGCCTGGTCCGGGTACGGCAGGACGCGCAGCGCCGTGTCTACGCCCTCGATCCGGCCCCGATCGCCGAACTCGACGCGTGGCTCGCCCCCTACCGCGAGCTGTGGAATCGCAGCCTGGACAGGTTGGGCCAACGCCTCGACGAGACGTCGGACGACGACATCTCACAACCCACCCCGAAGGACTGATCCGCCATGTCCGTCGATCTCACCGGTACGTATCTGACCCTGGACGACGGCCGCCCCGCCGTCCGTTTCCGCCGCAGCTACGACCAACCCCTCGACCGCGTCTGGCAGTTCGTGACCGACCCCGACGAACTCGCCCAATGGTTCCCCTCACGCGCCGAGTTCGACCTGCGCCCCGGCGGTACGGTCACCTTCAGCGGCGACCCCAACATGCCCGAGTCGACCGGCCGGGTCATCGCCGTCGACGCGCCCCGGCACCTGTCCTTCGAATGGGGCGGCGACGAACTGCACTTCGACCTGGAGGAGATCGAGGAGAAGCGCACCCGCTTCACGCTCACCAACGTTCTGAGCGCGGCGGACACCGCGTCCCGCAACGGCGCCGGCTGGGAGGTCTGCCTGGCCGCACTGGACGCCAAAGCCCGCGGCGAGCGCGTCGAGGGGCCGCACACCGGTGCCGGTGCGCCCTGGAAGGCGTTCTACGAGGGCTACTTGGCGGCCGGGGTGCCCTCCGGCGCGGTCGTGCCGGGCCTGGACTGATCCGTGCCCGGCCTGGAGCGCCTGGATTGACCCGTCACGCCATCTGCCGCCGCACCAGCTCGTGCAGCCGCCCGCCCGTGTCCGCCAACAGCTGTGCGGGCGGCCCCTGTTGAGCGACCTTGCCGTCCTCCATGACGATCACGCGGTCGGCGTCGAGCACGGTCGACAGGCGGTGCGCGATCACGATCCGGGTCGCGTTGAGGGCCTTCGTGCTCTCGATCACCGTCCGCTGGGTCTCGTTGTCCAGCGCGCTGGTCGCCTCGTCGAAGAAGAGGATGCGCGGGCGGCGGATCAACGCCTGGGCGATCATGAGGCGTTGACGCTGACCGCCCGACACCGCGCCGCTGCCGGAGACGATGGTGTGCAGGCCCATCGGCATGCGCTTGATGTCCTCGGCGAGCCCCGCCATCTCGGCCGCCGCCATCGCCTCCTCCGGCGTGAACGGCTCGGTGCCGCAGATGACGTCCAGGATGGAACCGGTGAACGGCTGCGCGTGCTGGAGCACCACCCCGCACTGCCGCCGCACCGCCGACTGGTCGAGGGCGCCCAGGTCCTGGCCGTCGTAGAGGACGCTGCCGGAGACCGGTTTGTCGAAGCCGATGAGGAGGCGCAGCAGGGTGGACTTGCCGCAGCCGCTGGGGCCGACGATCGCCACGAACTCGCCCGCGCGGACATTGAAGGACACGTCGTCGAGGACCAGGGGGCCGTCGTCGGCGTAGCGGAAGGAGACCCGGCGTGCCTCGATCGCGCCGGACAGCCGGCCGGGGCGGGTGCTCGCGGTGCGGACCTCCGGGGCCGCGTCCAGGACCGGCCTGATCTCCTCGAAGAGCGGGAGTGCGGACACGGCGGAGACGAAGGCGCCGGTGAGGCTGGTGACGGAGGTCAGGAGCATCGTCACCGAAGTGTTGAAGCTGAGGAAGGAGGCCGCCGACATCGAGCCGCGTGCCGGGCCCGCGAGGATCATGAACATCAGCAGGGTGCAGACCGGCAGATACACCGCGCCCATCACCGTGGTGAGGTTCTTGATCCGGCCGACCTTCTGCTGGAGTTCGCGGCTGCGGGCGAACTCGGAGGCCCAGGCGGCGTAGGCGTAGTTCTCGGCCGCCGCGACGCGGAGTTTCGGCAGGCCGCGCAGGGTCTGGAACGCCTGGTTGTTCAGCTTGTTGCTGAGGACGACCAGCTTGCGCTGCCAGCGCACCTGCCACAGGCCGAGGCTCAGAAATATGGCCGCGATCACGACGAGCATGCCGATCGCGGCCAGCGCCATCGAGGGGTTGTACCAGAACAGCAGGCCCAGGTTCATCACGCCGACCGTCACCGACTGGGCGACCACCGGTCCAACTCCCGCCAGGAGACGGCGGATCGAGCTGATGCCCATCGCCGCGCTGGCCAGCTCGCCCGTCGAGCGTTCGGTGAAGAACTTCGTCGGCAACCTCAACAGGCGGTCCCAGACGGCCGGTTGGAGCGTTGCCTCGATACGGCCCTCAAGGCGGAGGATCGTGAGGTTCTCCAGCAGCATGAAGGCCGCCGCCACCACACTCGTGATCATCACGGCCAGACAGACCTGGACGATCAGGTTCGTCTGCGCCTTGGGTACGAACTCGCCGAGCACCTTGCCCGTCGCGATCGGCACCAGCGCGCCGATGGCGACCGTCACCAGCCCGCTGATCAGCAGGTTCGTCAGGTCGCTGCCGGTGCCCTGCATGGAGAAGCGCAGCAGCCCGAACGGGCTGAGTCGCCGCTCGGGCAGCGGACGGTAGAACATCACCGCGCGCGGCTCGAACTCCTCCGCGTTCGCCTTCTCGATCGGCGTCTCGCGCCCGGTCGCCGGATGGACGGCGACATAGCCGCCGCGCCGCCACAGCAGCGCGACCGGCGCCCCCGACAACGCCCGATGACCCACCAGCGGGCCGACGTTGTCACGCCACCAGCGCCCGTCGAGCCGTACGGCCCGCACCCGGACCCGGGAGGCGAGGGCGATGCGCTCGACCGGGTCGAGGCGGTCGCTCTCGCTGCCGCTCTGCGCGGGCTCGGCGAGGGTGAGGCCGGCCGCCTCGGCGACCAACTTGCAGGCCGCGTACGACGCGTCGGCATCGGCGGCCGTCGTGCGCCGGGCCGAGGACTTGCCGATCGACGCCAGCAGGGTCCGGTCGGCCTGTGCGCGTACCGCCTCACCGGCCTTGATCCCGGCGGCGGTTCGCGTCTCGTGGGTGCGCTCAAGCTGCTCGATCCACTTGTCCAGCGTGGACAGCAGCCGGTACTGCTGGTCGACCATGCCCTGCCAGACACCCGGGTCCATCAGCAGGTCCGCGGCGGCCTCCGCGCCGTACATCGAGCCGTACTGCACGCTCCCCGGCGGGACTTGCATCCAGAAGACGTCGTCGTCGGTGGGCGCGGCGGCCCGCTCGGTGGCCATCGGGGCCTGGAAGAGGATGGAGAGTCCGCGGCCGACGCCGAGGGCGAGGGCGTATTCGAGCGGGCTCGAAGTCGGGGGCACGTACTGGGGGTTGCCGTACTCGTCGTACGACCAGGTCTGGGTGTCCGCGGCCTGGTACAGCTCGCGCAGGTTGATGCGGCGCACCACGCAGTCGCGCAACGGGCGGGCCACCAAGGTGTGTTGGGGACCGGTGACCGGGCCGAGCAGCAGCGAGCCCGCCTCCAGCCGGCCGAGGTGGTGCCAGTGCCCCTGCTGTACGGCGTCCACCGCGAACAGGTCGATGGCGCCCGACGCGACCAGCCACAGCACCTGCGGGCCTTCGAGGTCGAGGCGGTTGAACCCGGCGCAGTCGATCGGTGTGCCCAGGTTTCCCAGCGCGCCGAGGACCAGGTCGCCCTCGTGAACGGACGTCATCTCAGTGCTCCTTGACCAGCGTGGCGTACGCGCCGCCGGCCGCCACCAGGGCGTCGTGCCGCCCGCGTTCCACGATCGTCCCGTGTTCGAGGACGACGATCTCGTCGCTGTCGCGCACGGTGCTGAGCCGGTGGGCGATCACCACGCAGGCGCAGCCGCGCTTGCGGAGGTTGTCCATCACGACCAGCTCGGTCTCCGCGTCCAGGGCGCTCGTCACCTCGTCGAGCACGAGGATGCTGGGCCTGCGCACCAACGCCCGTGCGATCTCCAGGCGTTGACGCTGACCGCCGGAGAAGTTGCGCCCGTCCTGCTCGACCCGGCTGTGGATGCCGCCGGGCCGCCGCATGACGACGTCGTACAGGGCCGCGTCGCGCAGCGCGTCCTCCACGGCCTCGTCCGGGATCGACGGGTCCCACAGCGCCACGTTGTCGCGGACCGAGCCCTCGAAGAGGAACACGTCCTGGTCGACGAAGGAGACGGAGGCGGCGAGCGCGCCGCGCGGGATGTCCTCCAGCCGGTGGTTGTCGATGCGGATCACGCCCTCCCAGGGCGTGTAGAGACCCGAAATCAGCCTCGACACTGTGGACTTGCCGCTGCCGGAGCCGCCGACCAGTGCCACCTGCTGACCGGGGCCGACCGTCAGGTGGAATCCGGTGAGCAGCGGCTTGTCGAGCGGGCTGTAGCCGAAGGTGATGTTCTCCAGCTCGACGTGTCCCTGCAGTCGGCGGGTCGAATCGCCGCCGCCCGCACGGGAGTAGAGGGGATCGGCCTGGAAGTTCTCGACGTCCTTGAGGCGGGCCACGTCGGCCGCGAAGTCCTGGATGCGGCCTGCGACACCGTTGAGCCGGGTGATCGGCGCGGTGAAGCGGGTGACGAGTGCCTGGAAGGCGACCAGCAGGCCGACCGAGATGCCCCCCTCCACGGCTCGCATGCCGCCGATCCACAGGATCAGCGCGCTGTTGAGCGAGGCGAGCGTCGGCGCGACCACGCCCAGCCAGGCACTCGGCACACCGAGCCGCTGCTGTTCCTCCAGGGTGGTGGCGTGCTGTCCGGCCCACTTGCGGAAGTAGCCGTCCTCGCCGCCGGTCGCCTTCATCGTCTCGATCAACTGGAGCCCGGTGTATGCCGTGTTGGTGAGCCGGGCGCTGTCGGCGCGCAGCTTCGCCGTACGGGTCGCGCGCAGCCGGATGACGACCCGCATCGCCACCACGTTCAGCAGCGCCACACCGATACCCACGTACGTGAGTTGGGGATCGTACGTATAGAGGAGGAACGCGTAGAGCACCACGACCACCGCGTCCACGCCCGCCGCCGAGAGGTCGCGGGCCAGGGTCTCGGCGACGGCGTCGTTCGACTGGAGGCGCTGCACCAGGTCGGCCGGGCTGCGCTGGGAGAAGAACGTCACCGGCAGCCGCAGCAGATGGCGCAGGAAGCGGGCGCTGGAGAGCGTGGAGGAGATGATGCGGCCGTGCAGCAGGTTCGCCTGTTGCAGCCAGGTCAACGCCAGCGTGAGGAGGACGCAGGTGCCCATCGAGGCGAACAGGACGCCCAGCAGGGACGTCTGACCGCCTATCAGGAACATGTCGATGTAGGTCCGGCTGAGCGCGGGCATCGCCGCACCGACCAGCACGAGCAGCAGGCTCGCGAGAACGGCGGCGGGCATCGTGCCCGCGGTGCCGCGCAACCGGGCCGGCATCGCGCCCAGGACACCCGGCTTGCGGCCGCCCTTCTCGAAGCCGTCGCCCGGCTCCATGACGAGGACGACACCGGTGAAGCTTGCGTCGAAGTCCTCCATGGGCACGAACCGGCGGCCTTTGCCGGGGTCGTTGATGTACACCCCGCGCCGGCCGAAGCGGCGCCCCATGCCGTCGTAGACGACGTAGTGGTTGAACTCCCAGAACAGGACGGCCGGGGACCGCACTTCGGCGAGGGCGGCCGTGTCCATCTGCATGCCCTTGGCCGTGAGGCCGTAACTGCGCGCCGCCTTCAGCAAGTTGCTGGCCCGGGAGCCGTCGCGGGAGACACCGCAGGCGATGCGCAGTTCCTCCAGCGGGATGTGCCGGCCGTAGAAGCCGAGGACCATCGCGAGGGAGGCGGCGCCGCATTCCACGGCCTCCATCTGGAGGACCGTGGGTGAACGGACCGTCTTCGCGCGGCCCTTGGGGACCGGGCGTTTCGGCGGGGCGGACCGGCGCCGCGAACGGGTGTCCTGTGCGGGGCTCATGGCAGCAGCCAATCGAGGGGGCGCTGATCGGCCAGCCGGATCGAGGCCGAGGCCGTGGTCATCGAGGTGAGGGCGAACGGCGGTCCGTCCGAGGACGACCACTTGTAACCGCTCTTCGTCCGCGCCGACTTGTCGAGCTTCACCAGCACGGCCACCGGCCGGCCCTTCTTGGTGAACTGCTCGCCCAGCTGGCTGTCCCCGAGGAACGCGGAGATCTGCTGCGCCGACTCAGCGGACCGGTCCACCGCTTTCACCTGGCCGCGCAGCACGCCGTACGTCTGCGTCGGAGCCGACGAGACGGTCAGGTCGACGGCGGCGTTCGCGGGGATGGAGGCCGCGTTCTCGGCGGGCACGTACACCGTCGCGTACAGCGGGTCGGTGGCGTGCGCGACCTTCTCCACGGCGGCGACGTTCGCGCCGGTCTGGATGATCTGGCCGATGGTGGCGGCGAGCGCGGTGATCCGGCCCGCGGCGACCGTGCGCACGACGGAGTCGCCGTCGCCCGTACGGACCTTCAGGACAGGGGAGTTGGCGGGCAGCCGCTCACCCTCCTGCGCCAGTACGGCGGTCACCTGCCCCGCCACCGGGCTCTGCAGGATGTAACTGCCCTCCCCGTGCGTGAGGATGGCGGACGCGTTGACGGTCGACGCCACCGATCCGGTCACCGCCCACACGGACGCGGCGGCCACGACGACCACCGTCACGGAGAGCACGAGCCAGCCCTGCGGACGCGCGAAGCGCACCGGAAGATCGAGCTCTTCGGGCGACTGGAGCTTGGCGAGGGCCTGTTGGCGGAACTGCACGAATTTCCCTCACCTGTGAAGGCGCTGATGACGGACCCGGTGAGTGAGCCGAAGGGGCGCGCCTGTGTCGAGAGTTCGAGCGCGCGGAGGCCCGAAGGGTCGAGCACGGTCGGGCTCTCGACACAGGCTTTGGCGCCCCGGAGGTGAACCGAGCCCCAAAGAAAAGGGGGCATCCAAGAGTCCCGGAGCCGGGAAACGGCTCCGGGACTCGGTGGAACAAGGTGCGATCAGAGACCGGCGACCAGGTTCGTGACCGGGGCCACGCTCAGGCCGGTGGTGCCCTCGACCGTGCCGATGACCGAGTCGACCAGGCCGGAGACCGGGACAACGCCGTCGACCAGGCCGGTGACGGTGCCAAGGGCGTTCAGGGCCAGACCGCCGGAGACGTTGTCGAGCTCGGCGTCGGAGATCTCGACGGTCTCGACCTGGGGGGTGGAGTTCATGGGGGAACTTCCCTTCATATGGATATTCACAAGGGGGGAGCGGCCCCCTCTGGGGACAGACGACGGCCGCGACCGCAGGCGCCGGGCGCCGTATCCGGAGCCCTCGTGGCTCCTGCGGTGCGATGGATCAAAGCACGGTGCGGGTGGACGCAGCCAATCAAACTCCCGTCCCACCAGGGCACTTGAGCCCCAGGAGCCCCGAACCGTGCAGGCGTGGGCACGAGGTGTCGGCGACTTCTTCACACGCTGCACGGCATCGTTCCGCGGGAGGGCTTGCGGCACCGAAGCGGAATCGGGCACTCCCCACCAAAGGCGTTGCTGGGGGCGTGTGCATGTGCAGATTCGTGGAGGCCGGTGACTTCGATGGGTACGCGCTGTGCAGATTCCCTGAAGTGAGGATTCCGG
The DNA here is from genome assembly GCF_057961495.1 of Streptomyces sp. P5F9. Taxonomy (NCBI): domain Bacteria; kingdom Bacillati; phylum Actinomycetota; class Actinomycetes; order Kitasatosporales; family Streptomycetaceae; genus Streptomyces; species Streptomyces sp. P5F9. The sequence continues at coordinate 11,789 of NZ_JBXVPZ010000065.1, forward strand.
CGGCCGTTCTCGACGGACCGTTGCCGACCGGTCGCGGTCCGTGTCTGTCCGGGTGTTGATCGGGAGTGGACCGGAAGCGTGTGAACCGCCCACCCGCACGGGCAGGTTTGGGCGGCACCGATTCGATCAAGACATCCGCCCGCTCGCCGCGTGCCGGGCGGACAGGGGCCGCTGCCCCGCCGGCACTGGCCCGCAGCCCCTTCGTACCCCTGCCGGGTCAGGGCTTGGACATGGCCGATTCCCGGTTTCGTAAAGGAAGTTGGGAAACGGAATTGAACGCGCCACGTGACACGTGCGTATCAACGGGCATCCAGGCGCCCCCCAATAAGCCGCCGCCCCGGCGGCACAGACCCCGGTCCCCAGGAGGTCGAGCAGTTTGAGTCACAAGCGAATTCCGAAGCGCAAGGCCGTTATAGCCGTCGGAGGTGTCGCCGCTCTCGGAGCCGCGGCGATCCTGCTGCCGAACGCCAACGCGTCCCAGGACAACTCGGCAGGCGCCGCCACCCCCAAGACCCTCAAGGCGACGGGCGCCTCCGACCTCTCCTCGCAGATCGCCGGACTGCTGGGTGACGCCTTCGCCGGCTCCTACTACGACAGCGCCACCCAGCAGCTCGTCGTCAACGTGATCCCGGGCGACAACAACAACGTGGTCGTGCAGGCTGAGAAGGCCGGCGCCAAGGTGCGCGAGGTGCAGAACAGCACCGCCGAACTCACCGCCGCCGCCCAGGTGTTGAAGACCAAGGCGACCGTCCCCGGTACCGCCTGGTCGGTCGACCCGAAGACCAACAAGATCCAGGTCCTCGCCGACAGCACCGTCACCGGCTCCGACTGGGACACCGTGCTCTCGACGGTCAAGAGCCTCGGCACCGGCATGGCCACCGTCAAGAAGACCGCCGGCTCCTTCAAGACGCTGGTCTCGGGCGGCGACGCCATCTTCGCCCAGACCGACCAGGGCGGCGTGCGCTGCTCCCTCGGCTTCAACGTCACCGCGAGCGACGGCACCCCCGCCTTCCTGACCGCCGGACACTGCGGCGTCGCGGCGAAGCAGTGGTCCGACTCGCAGGACGGCCAGCCGATCGCCACGGTCGACCAGGCCACGTTCCCCGTCAGCGACTTCTCCCTCGTGAAGTACGACGACCCGGCGACGCAGACCACGAGCGACGTCAACGTCGGCAACGGCCAGACCGTCCAGATCACCCAGGCCGAGGACGCCACGGTCGGCACGCAGGTCTTCCGGATGGGCTCCACCACCGGTCTGCACGACGGCACGGTCACCGGGCTCGACGCGACGGTCAACTTCCAGAGCGAGACCGACCCCAACGGTGTCGACACCGTCAACGGCCTCATCCAGACGGACGTCTGCGCCGAGGCGGGTGACAGCGGCGGCTCGCTCTTCACCCAGGACGGCGGCGCGGTCGGCCTCACCTCCGGCGGCAGCGGCGACTGCACCGCCGGCGGCGAGACCTTCTTCCAGCCGGTCACCGCCGCGCTGACGGCGACCGGTGCCACCCTCGGCGACGCGGGCGCGGGTGCCGGCGCGGGCGACGACACCGCCACGGCGGACCCGTCGGCGACCGCCGCCGACCCGTCCGCCACCGACGGCACCGGTGACCAGTCCGGAGCCGTGGACCCGTCCGCGACCGACGGCACGGGCGACCAGTCCGGAGCGGTCGACCCCTCGGCCACCGACGCCACCGGCACCGGCCAGGACACCGGCAACGGGGCCGACGACGGTTCGTCGCTCACCTCGAACCACTGATCCGACCCCTTCCATCAGGTCGGCGGTGGATCGGTCCGGCCCTCCGGCGGGAGGGCCGGACCGCCCTGCGTGCACGTCAGTCACGTCGGTCCCGGCTCCCGGGCCCGCAGCAGGAGCAGCGCCACGTCGTCGATCCGCTCCTGCGCGGCCGCACTGTGCCGCATCAGTTCGTCGGCGATCTCCTCCAGCGGCAAGTCCCCGGCCGCTGCGAGGCGTTGGCCCAGTTCGGCCAGGGCGTCCTCGATGTCGACGCCGGGTGACTCGATGAGCCCGTCGGTGTAGAGGGCGAGGACGGAACCGGGCGCGAGACCGACCTCCGTCGTCGGATAGACGGCGTCGGCGTCGATGCCCAGCAGCGGTCCGCCCGCCAGGTCCAGCACCCGCACCCGCCCGTCCGGCCGACGCAGCAACGGCGGCGGATGCCCGGCCCGCGCCATCACGGCCGTACCGCGCGCGGGATCGAGCCGTAGATACAGACAGCTCGCGAAGAGTTCCGAACCGAGGTCGATCAGCAGCCGGTTGGTGCTGCGCATGACCTCCTCCGGAGCCTGGCCCACGGTCGTGTACGCGCGGACGGCGGTCCGGATCTGCCCCATCAGCCCGGCCGCGGTCACGTTGTGCCCCTGTACGTCACCGATCACGGCCGCGAGTCCCTCGGAGGTCACCAGGTCGTAGAAGTCACCGCCGATCTCCATCCCTTGGGCGGCCGGCAGATAGCGGGCGGCGGCCTCGATGCCCGGCAGCGGGGGCAGCGAGTGCGGCAGCAGCGCCGCCTGCAGCCCGTGGGCCAGCTGGTTCTTCGCGTCGTAGAGCAGCGCACGCTCCAGCGCCTGCGCGATCAGCCCGCCCAGACTCGTCAGCACGGCCCGTTCGTCCGCGGGGAAGACATGCGGTTCGCCGTAGGCCAGCACACAGGTGCCGACCGGGCGTCCGGACGCGATCAGCGGGAGATACGCCCAGGCCTCGAACCCGTCCGGTGTGGCGTGCCGGCTCGGATACAGCCGTTCCAGGTCCTGCCGGGAGGCGAAGAACGCGGGCACACCGCTGTTCAGGGCGGCCGTCCCCGGCGTCGACCCGTTCAGCGCCATCCCGTCGAAGCGCTCCACGACATGCGGGTCCGGATAGCCGCGATGCCCCAGCACATGCAGCCGGCCGCCCTGCGAACCGAGGACGACCAGCGCCTGGCTGCCCACGGCCGGCGCGAGCTCGTCCGCGATCAGCTGCACCACGTCCTCCACCCCTACCGCCTCGGTGAGCGCCCCGGCCAGGCTCAGCACCTGCGAGATCGTCACAAGGCGCGACGGGCCCTCGCCCGACTGCGGCGCCGCGCGGCTCAGCTCCGTCACCGCCCGCGCCCGGCTGATCCGTACGCTCAGCCCGGTCGTGCTCGGATACAGCCGGAACGACAGCCACTCGCCCGGCGGCCGCAGCGCCACGAACGACGTGACCTGCTGACTGAGCAGCGCGGCACGGTAACGGTCCTCGTACACCGGGTCGTTGAGCCAGGGCACCGCCGCCCACAACTGGGTGCCGAGCAGACTGCTCACCGACATGCCGAGCAGCTCCCCGGCCGCCGCGTTCGCGAAGCCGACCCGCCCGTGCAGATCCAGCGAACACAGCCCGTACGGCAGCCGGGCCACCATCCGTGCCGCCTCGACCGTGCCCAGCGTCCCGGCCACGCTCGCCGCGGGCCCGGTCGCGAGGAGATCGGGCTCCGCCCGCACCGGGTGGCGCTCCTCGACGGCACGCTCCAGCCGCACCGCGAGCCGGTCGCAGGCGGAGGTGAGCTGCCCGCGGTCCCGGTCGGAGAGGACCGGCGGATGCGAACCGGGCCAGGTCACGAAGACCGAGCCGTAGACCGTCGACTCCGTGGCGATCGGCACGGCGGCCAGGGCGAAGGGGTAGGGCAGCACGACCGCGATGCGCGGATAGCGGCGGGCCATGTCCTCCTCGCCGCCGACCCAGATCAGCCGCCGCTCGCGCACCGCCTCGGCGACCGGGATCGGGGCGCTCAGCCCGACCCGCTCCCAGGGCGCCGCGAAGGCGCGGGGCAGCCCGGCCATCACCGCCATCTCCAGCACCGGCTCGTCGGGCGTCAGCAGATACACCGCGCCCGAGTGCGCGTGGACGCCGTCCATCATCGCGGCCAGCGCGAGAGACAGCATCGGCCGCCCGACCGGCGCCCCGGCGACCACCGGAGCCTGCCCGTCCGACACGCCGACCACCTCCTCGTACGGCCACAGGCGCGCCCCGGAGGCCATCAGTGTCACAGCGCGGTCTCAGTGATCAGGCTCCACCCTGGCGGCCCGACGCGCACGGCGAGCGAGCCGGTTCCCCGGCGGTGAAGCGCGCGCCCGGCTCGCATCTCCCGGCCGGGCCACGGACGCGGACAGTCACGCCTGTCACGAGATCCCTGTGCGGAACGCATGCGTAAAGATTTGTTCGGCGCCTTTCGAGCCGGAAGCAGGTCCATCCGGCCCCTCATCTCCACGGAACGGTCACAGGGGCTGCGCAGCCGGCGCATAAGCGCTGTAATTGCGGACGTGGTCAGTGAGGGCGCTGAGGGACGCGGAACGCGAACGTCGCGTGCCGAACTTGCCCTCAAGACGCTCACGACCGATCTCGGCTCCCGCGAACGGCTGCGCCGCGTCCTCGAACAGGCCCTCGTCTTCGCCGGTGCGACCTTCGCGGGGGTGTACACATCCGGTGACGACGCCGATCTGCTCTGCCTCGTCGAGTCGGTCGGGGTGCCGCGGACCCTGTACGGGCTGCGGGACGGCTATCCGGCGGCCGGGGGATCACCGGCCGCCGAGGTGCGGCGGGGCGGACACGCCGTGTGGCTCGGCCCCGAGGAACTGGCCGCAGGCGGTGACGCGCGACGGCTGCCGTCGGGGGAGTTCCATCTGGCGGCGCTGCCCGTGCACGGCGACCGGGGCGGCGGCTGTCTGCTCGCGGTCGGTGAACGCCCGGACGGCTTCGGCGCCGAGGACCGCGAGTGCCTCGCGCTGATCGCCGAGGCCGTCGCGATCCCGGTACCGGCCGAGTCGGTGGCGGGCGAGGACGTGGCCGCGGGCGCGTTCGACCTGGCCATGGACACCGGGCGGGTCGAGGTCGGCGGCGACGTCCTGGAACTGTTCGGGCTCGGCCCGGACGACTTCGACGGCAGGGTCGAGACCCTGCTCGGGCTGACCGTGCCGGAGGACCTGCCCTCGCTGATGTCCGTCGTCGAGGCCGACCACATGGCCATCGGCGACCGCGAGCTGGAGTTCCGGGTGCTGCAGCCCTCGGGAACGCCGAAGTGGCTCCGGCTGCGCGGCCGGCTCCTGCCCGGCGGCGACGGCCGCCCCGCCCGCCTCGTCGGCACCGTCGGCGCCGCCTCCCAGCTGCGCTCCGGCGTCAACGACGTCGCCCGCGTCCAGCGCCTCGCCGCCGCCCTCGCCATGGCCGGCACGGTCCGTGACGTCAGCCAGGCCGTGGTCGCCGCCCTGCGCAAGCCGCTGCGCGCCGACCGGATCGCGCTCGCCGAACTGGAGGGCGACCGGCTCGTCGTCACCGTCCTGGACCCGCCCGAACCGGAGTCCTGGCCCGAGCTGTGGCGCCTGGAGTGGCGCAGCGAATGGCCCGACGCACCCGTCCGCACGATGCCCACCCTCGCCGCCGCCCTGCGCGAGGGCCGCGCCGCGATCTGGCCCGCGGGCACCGACCTGGAACCCGCCCTCGCCGAGGTCGGCCCGGGCGGCCTCGCCGTCCTGCCGCTCTCCGCGGGCGGCCGGGTCTCCGGTGCCTGTCTCATCGGCTGGGACGCCCCGCACGTCTTCGGCCCCGACGAACGCGCCCTGCTCACCGCCTCCGCAGGCCTCGCAGGCCAGGCCCTGATGCGCGCCCACGCCTTCGACGCCGAGCACGAACTCGTCGGCATGCTCCAGCGCCAGCTGCTGCCGCGCCGCCTGCCCACCCTGCCCGGCGCGGTCGCCGTAGCCCGCTATCTGCCGACCACGGCCGGTCTTGAGGTCGGCGGCGACTGGTACGACGTCATCCCGCTGCCCGACAACCACGTCGCCCTCGTCATCGGCGACGTCCAGGGCCACAACGCGGGCGCCGCCACCCTCATGGGTCAGATGCGCACCGCGCTGCGCGCCTACGCCGTCGAGGGACACCCGCCCGACGTGGTCGTCTCGCACGCCAACCGCCTCCTCATCGACCTGGAGACCGACCTCTTCGCGACCTGCTGCTACGTCGACGTGAACCTGGAGGAAGGTTCAGCCTGGTACGTGCGGGCCGGCCATCTCCCGCCCGTCCTGCGCCACCCGGACGGCAGCACCGAGATCCCCTACGCGGACGGCGGACCACCGCTCGGCGTGGTGACCCAGGCCGACTTCCCCATGAGCCCGCTGCGGCTCCAGCCCGGCACGGTCGTCGCCCTCACCACCGACGGCCTCGTCGAGTCCAAGGAGGCCGACATCGACGAGGGCCTCGACCGGCTCGCCCACGGCCTCGCCGTCTCCGACCCCGCCCACCTCGGCCTCGTCGCCGACGCCCTGCTCGGCAACGCCCGCCGCGAGGACGACGTGGCCCTCCTCCTCATGCGCTACGACGGCCTGGCCACCCGCCCCCGCCGGGAGAACTGGACGGTGTGGCGCGTCCCCGAGGCGGCCCGGCACGCCCGCCGCTTCACCAAGCGCACCCTGCGCACCTGGGGCGTCACCGAGGAGACCGACACCATCCTGCTCGTGGTCTCCGAGCTGGTCACCAACGCCCTGGTGCACACCGACGGCCCGGTCCGCCTCGACCTCACCCTCGTGAACCGGCGGTTCCGTGTCGCCGTGGCGGACTCCTCGCCGCGTACCCCGGTCAAACCGACCAGCATCGGCTGGGAGGCCACCGGAGGGCGCGGCATCCTCCTCGTCGAGGCCGTGTCGGCGGCCTGGGGCACGGTGCCGGTGAGCGGTGGCAAACAGGTGTGGGCCGAGATCGCACTCGACCAGTAGACGGCCGCACGGGTGCCTGTACGGGCGCGTGGCGGCAGGTCGGGACGGTCGCACGGGTCCGCCGTGATGGGGTGCGTGCTTGTGGCACACACCTTCGAAGAACTGGTCGAGAAGCACCGCGCGGCCCAGGCGGCACGCGCCCGGGTCCAGGAGATGCGGGACTCCCTGGGACCCCCCGCGCACGCGTCCTGGACCGAGGCCGAGACCGACATCTACGAGACCGCCTGGCGGGCCTGGCGCGACCTCGCCCGTGACATGCAGGCCGGGGCGGACGAGTACGCGCGCGACGAGGGCCTCGACCGGGCCGAGGTCGAGGCGGACGTGGCACGGGCCGCGGGTGATTTGTCCGGCCCGTCGGCCGGTTAGACACCTCACGGCCTCCTCATCGTTGGCCGGTCGTAATAAACGAACATAGGGAGGAACGATGCACGTCCGAAGATGACGCTAAGGTGAAGCGATGAAGGCTCTCGTTCTCTCCGGCGGCACTGGATCCCGCCTGAGGCCGATCACACACACATCGGCAAAACAGCTCGTCCCGGTGGCCAACAAGGCCGTCCTTTTCTACGGGCTCGAATCGCTCGCCGACGCGGGAATCACCGAGGTCGGCATCATCGTCGGTGACACCGCGGCGGAGATCGAGGAGGCGGTGGGTGACGGGTCGAAGTTCGGCCTGAAGATCACCTACATCCCACAGGACCGTCCCCTCGGACTGGCCCACGCCGTCCTGATCGCGCGCGAGTACCTCGGCGACGACGACTTCGTGATGTACCTCGGCGACAACTTCATCGTCGGCGGCATCACCGGTCTCGTCGAGGGCTTCCAGGCCAACAAGCCCGACGCGCAGATCCTCCTCACCCACGTGCCCGACCCCCGCTCCTTCGGCGTCGCCGAACTCAGCGAATCCGGCCAGGTCATCGGCCTGGAGGAGAAGCCGGAGCACCCCAAGAGCGACCTCGCTCTGGTCGGTGTCTACCTGTTCACCCCCGCCATCCACGACGCCGTACGCGCCATCAAGCCGTCGTGGCGCGGCGAGCTGGAGATCACCCACGCCATCCAGCAGCTGATCGACGACGGCGCCGACGTGCGCTCCTCGGTCATCCACGGCTACTGGAAGGACACGGGCAACGTCGTCGACATGCTTGAGGTCAACCGGACCGTCCTGGAGAGCATGGACCGCCGCATCGACGGCGAGGTGGACGACGTGTCCGAGACCATCGGCCGCGTGGTGATCGAAGAGGGCGCGCGCATCGAGCGCTCGCGCATCGTCGGACCCGTCATCATCGGGGCCGGAACCGTGGTGAGCGACTCCTACGTCGGTCCCTTCACCTCGGTCGCGGAGAACTGCAGCATCACTGACAGTGAGCTGGAGTTCTCCATAGTGCTGCAGGACTCGTCCATCGCCGGGGTGGGCCGGATCGAGTCCTCGCTCATCGGCAAGCACGTCGAAGTGACCCCCGCTCCGGGGGTACCCAGCGCCCACCGCCTCGTTCTCGGAGACCACAGCAAGGTGCAGATCCGTTCATGAATCTCCTCGTCACCGGCGCCGCCGGCTTCATCGGTTCCACGTACGTCCGCACGCTCCTCGCCTCGGACGCGACTGACGCGCCCCGCATCACGGTGCTGGACAAGCTCACGTACGCCGGCACGCTCGACAACCTGGACATAGGCCACCCGCGCCTGGAGTTCGTCCAGGGCGACATCTGCGACGCCGAACTGGTCGACAAGCTGATGGCCGAGGCGGACCAGGTCGTCCACTTCGCGGCCGAGTCCCACGTGGACCGCTCGATCAACGGCGCCGCCGACTTCGTCCGCACCAACGTGGTGGGCACCCAGGTCCTGCTGGACGCGGCCCTGCGCTACCGCACCCCGTTCGTGCACATCTCCACCGACGAGGTCTACGGCTCCATCGAGACCGGCTCCTGGCCCGAGACCCACCCGCTCGCCCCGAACTCGCCGTACTCCGCGTCGAAGGCGTCCTCGGACCTGCTCGCCCTGGCCTACCACCGCACCCACGGCCTGGACGTGCGCGTCACCCGCTGCTCGAACAACTACGGGCCGCACCAGTTCCCCGAGAAGGTCATCCCGCTGTTCGTCAGCAACCTCCTCGACGGCAAGAAGGTCCCGCTCTACGGCGAGGGCCTCAACGTCCGCGACTGGCTGCACGTCGAGGACCACTGCCAGGGCATCGAGCTGGTGCGCACCAAGGGCCGGGCCGGCGAGGTCTACAACATCGGCGGCGGCACCGAGCTCAGCAACAAGGAGCTCACCGGCCTGCTGCTTGAGGCCTGCGGCGCGGACTGGGACCGGGTCGAGCGCGTCGAGGACCGCAAGGGCCACGACCTGCGCTACTCCGTCGACTGGTCCAAGATCCACGACGAGCTCGGCTACCAGCCGCAGCACGACTTCGCCAGCGGCCTCGCGGACACCGTCGCCTGGTACCGCGACAACCGCGCCTGGTGGGAGCCGCTCAAGGCCCGGGTGGAGCGCGGCTGATGAAGTGGCTGGTCACCGGTGCCGGCGGGATGCTCGGCCACGATGTGCTGGAGGAACTCGCCCGCCGCGGTGAGCAGTTCGTCGGTCTCGACCGCGCCGCCCTGGACATCACCGACCCCGCGTCGGTGGACCGGGCGTTCGCGGAACACCACCCCGACGTGGTGGTGAACTGCGCGGCGTACACCGCCGTCGACGACGCCGAGACCGACGAGGAGCGGGCCCTTCGCATCAATGGCGAGGGGCCCCGGCTCCTCGCCCGCGCCTGCGCCGCCTCGGGCGCGCGGCTGGTCCACGTCTCCACCGACTACGTCTTCGACGGCGAGGCCCGCAGCACGCCGTACCCGGAGAATCACCCCACCGCACCCCGCACCGCCTACGGCCGCACCAAACTCGCGGGCGAGCAGGCTGTGTTGGAGGAACTGCCCGGTGGGAGCGCGGTCGTGCGCACGGCTTGGCTGTACGGAGCCTGTGGGGGTAACTTCGTCCGCACGATGATCGAGCTGGAGGCACGTCGAGACACTCTCGACGTCGTCGACGACCAGCGCGGTCAGCCGACCTGGACCGCCGACGTCGCCGTTCGGATCGCCGATCTCGGCGCCCGTATCGGCCAAGTCGAAGGCGCGCACGGGGTGTTCCACGCGACCAGCTCCGGCGAGACCAGCTGGCACGGTCTCGCACAGGAGGTGTTCCGGCTCATCGACGCCGACCCGGAGCGTGTCCGCCCCACCACGAGCGCGGCCTTCGTCCGTCCCGCGCCCCGCCCCGCCTACAGCGCCCTCGGGCACGAGCGGTGGCGGGAGGTCGGTCTGGAACCGCCGAGGGACTGGCGGTCCGCCCTGCACGAAGCACTTCCTCACATCCGCAAGGAGATTTCTTCGTGAAACGCCATGAGTTCCTGCGGGGGCTCCACAAGTCAACCGCCAACCGCAACTACCTGGAGATCGGCGTCAACGACGGCCGCAGCCTGACGCTCTCCCGGGTGCCCAGCGTCGCGATCGATCCCGCGTTCAAGGTGGTCACGGAGATCCGCTGTGACGTCCACCTGGCCAAGGCGACCAGCGACGACTTCTTCGCCCGGGACAACCCGCTGGTGCACCTGCGGGGCGGTCGCCACCCGCTGCGTCAACTGGCCCGCAACCGCAGCCCGTTGGGCTGGTGGAAGACCACCACGCTGGACCTGTCGTTCATCGACGGCATGCATCTGTTCGAGTACGCGCTGCGCGACTTCATCAACGTGGAGAAGCACTCGGACTGGGCCAGCGTCATCGTCTTCGACGACATGCTGCCGCGCAGCATCGACGAGGCGGCCCGGGACCGGCACACCGACGCCTGGACCGGTGACGTCTACAAGCTGGTCGAGATCCTCGCCCGCTACCGTCCCGACCTGGTGACGGTCCTGGTCGACACCCAGCCCACCGGGCAGCTTGTCGTCTTCGGCGCGGACCCCACCAGCACGGTCCTCAAGGACAAGTACGACGAGATCGTCGCCGAGTTCGAGGTCCCGGACCCGCAGAAGGTGCCCGAGGCGATCCTGGAGCGCACCACCGCGGTGAAGCCCGAGGCGCTGCTCGACGCCGGCTTCTGGGGCCCCCTCGCCAAAGCGCGGGACCGCGGGACCAAGCGGTCCCGCGGCTGGGAGCCCCTGCGCCGCTCGGTGGAGCAGCTCAGCGTCAGTCGCTGAGCCGGCCACTCCGCAGTCGCTCGTAGTAGGCGGAGCAGTCCGCGTAGGACGGAAGAAGTCCTGACTGCTCCGCCTCTGCCAGTGTCGGCGCCTCGGCGTCCTTGTCGGACAGCACCGGCTCGAAGCCCTCGGGCCAGGCGATGCCGAGCGCCGGGTCGAGCGGGTTGATCCCGTGCTCACGGCCGGGCGAGTAACCCGTCGAGCACAGGTACACGACCGTCGCGTCGTCGGTCAGGGCCATGAACGCGTGCCCGAGACCCTCCGCGAGGAACACGGCGTGCTTGGTCTCGTCGTCCAGCCGGACGGCCTCCCACTGACCGAACGTGGGAGAGCCGACACGGATGTCCACGATCACGTCGAGGACGGCGCCGCGCACGCACTTGACGTACTTGGCCTGGCTCGGCGGCACGTCGGAGAAGTGCACTCCGCGCACCACGCCCCGCCGCGAGACCGAGCAGTTGGCCTGGGACAGAGCCAGGTCGTACCCGGTGGCCTCGCGGAACTCCTCACCGCGGTACCACTCGTGGAAACTGCCCCGGTCGTCAGGGAAGACCTTGGGTTCCAGGACCCAGGCGCCTTCAATCCCCAGTGATCGCACGTTCTTCCGTCCTCCGGCTTGCTCGGGCACTGCTGCTTGCTCGGGTACCGCGACTCGCTCTCGGATACCGCTACTTGTTCAGGGCGCGCTTCAGCTTGCGCGCCACCCGGTAGGCCAGCCCGGGCTTGGGCTTGGCGGCCACCGGCTTCGGCGCCGGCTTCGGCTCGGCGGGCTTCGCGGCCTTCGGCGCCGCCTCCACCCGGATACCCCCGGCGTCACCGGCCAGCCGCACCGGCAGCGCCAGGAAACGCTGCCCGGTCGCGGCCGGGGTCAGGCACACCGACGCGTTCCACGCCGCGTCCTTCAGATCCGCGGCCGGCACCTCGGCGGCCAGCCGCGCGCCGGAGGACTCGGGGGAGACCACACCGGGCACGTCCAGCGTCGTACCGGACGACTTGTGGGTCAGCCGCAGCAGTACGTCGGTGGTGGCGGGGACGTAGAAGGGGAGCAGGACGCCGACGCGGGCGCCGGTGACCGTGAAGTCCTCGGGCTTGAGGTCGGCGAGGCCGAGGCGCTTGCTGGCCTTGTCGACGTCCAGCGAGAAGTTGCCGTGCGGCTCCGTGTAGTACGGGAGCAGCACCTGGCCGGCGACGACACCGGCGTGCCCGGCGTTCTCGCCGTGCTGCGGGACCGGGCCGAGGCGGCACTCCTTGTTCCAGGAGCCGATGACGACGCGGACGTAGGTGTCCCAGAGGCCGCCGCCGAGCGGGGAGCCGCCGCCCGCGGTCGCGGGGTCGACGGTGGCCGTGGCGTGCAGCACCAGGCGGACGCCGTCGCCGTCGGCGACCGTCTCGTGCGAGATCTGCACGGGCTGGAAGTGCGAGGCGGCGCTGGTGCGTTCGCGGACGACGAGGTCGGCCGTCGCCTTCTTGAAGTTGGCGGTGGCGTCGGCCGTCAGCATGGCCGTCGCCTCGGCCAGGGTCTTCGGCTCCGGGTGCTTGGGAGCGGGGGCGCCCTTCGCCTCGAAGACCGCCGGCTTGCCGTCGATGACGAACTCGGCCTGGTAGTGGACCAGCAGCTTGCCGTCCCGCCACTCGATCTCGCCCGGGACCGCGGTCGGCTTGAGGGAGGCCTCCCACTCGGCGAGCTCGACGAGGTCGTCGTAGCGGTCGGCGGCGGCGAGGGCCGCGACGACGCGCAGCCGCGGGCCGAGACCGGCCGCGACACCGGGGCCGAAGCGCTCGGTCATGACACCGCGGATCTCCTTGAGGAGTTCACGGCGGTACTCGTCGGGGGCCTTCAGCAGCCGGCCGCCGCCGAGGCGCTCCATCATCTCCACGCGCAGCCAGCGGCGGAAGATCTTGTCGCGGGCCGCACCGGGCTCGGTGTACTTCTCGACGACGTCGAGGGCCTCGCGCAGGTTCTTGAAGTAGCCGACGGGGTCGAAGCGTTGGAAGCCGGCGTTCGAGGCGTCCTCGCGCTTGATGTGGTAGTAGCAGACGTAGTCGCTGAGCACGGCGACGTTGTCCGCGGCGAGGTAGGCCTCCGTCACGAAGACGTGGTCCTCCAGGCGGCGACGCCCCTCGGGGAACCGCAGGTTGATGCGGTCGAGGAACGCGCGGCGGAGCATCTTGTGCGGGGTGAGGCTGTCCATCAGCGGCGCGGTCGCGACCGACGCGTGCGGATAGTTCTTGCGGAACAGCTCCACGGGTACGGCGCGGCCCTTGCCGGCCATCTTGCCGACGATCACGTCGGCGCCGTTGGCCACGCCGTACTCGTACATCCGCTCCAGGGCCTCGTCGCCGAGGTAGTCGTCGTTGTCGACGAACATGACGAACTCGCCCTTGGAGGCGGCGATCCCGACGTTGCGGGGCTTGCCCGACCAGCCGGACGCCTCCTGGTGGATCACGTGCATGTGGGGGTGCTCGGCGGCGATCTCGTCGAGCCGCGCGGGCGTGCCGTCCGTCGAGCCGTCGTCGACGAAGATCGCCTCGTACTCATCGTTGGGCAGCGACTGCCTGAGGAGAGAGGAGATGCAATCCTCGATATAAGGCCCCGGGTTGTACACAGGGACGACGACACTGACCTTGACCGACATCCGGCTTCTAGCCCCCTTGTTTGCGCCGCCCGTCCCCTGTTGTGGAACGGCGCGGTGGGCTGATGCTAACCCGGTCTGTCGCGATGCCGCCCATTGGGCTGGTGTTGGGCAACGGTTAACCCGACGCGGACGGAAGTCACCTCACGTCGTGGGTCTTGGCCAGAAGTTCCAGGATTTCGGCGGACGTGCCCGTTTCGCCCAGACGCGGGAAGATCCGCTCGACGCTGTGGGCGTGCGAGACGGCGTCCAGGTCGCTCATCGCATCCGTGGCCAGGGTCACGTGATAGCCGTGCTCGTGGGCGGCGCGGGCGGTGGACTCCACGCCGATGCTGGTGGCGATGCCGGTCAGCACGATCTGTGTGATCCCGCGGCGGCGCAGCTGTACGTCGAGATCGGTGCCGTGGAAGGCGCCCCAGTTCCGCTTGACGACGTGGATGTCGCCGGGGTGCCCGGCCAGCTCGTCGACGATGACGTCCCAGCCCTCCGGGCGGCTCGCGCCGCCGGGCCGCTGCTGCTCGTTGCGGCCGGGGACCGCGTCCGCGCCGTCGGCGGCGAAGGTGACGCGGACCAGGACCACGGGAAGGCCGGCGGCCCGGAAGGCGTCGGCGAGTTCGACGGTACGGGCGACGACCTCGGGCCCGCTGTACGGCTGGGTCGGGGCGCCGACGATGCCGCCCTGGAGGTCGATCGCGACGAGCGCGGTACGCGGGTCGAGGGTGGTGAGTGCCATGGGAGAGGCCTTTCAGGAGGTACGGAGGCTCAGACGGTCTGGGGGGTGAGGGTGCGCAGGGAACGGTCGGGCAGGGTGATCGCCAGGAGCAGCGCGGACCCGATCGCCATGAAGAGGGCCAGGTCGTGCAGTCCCGGGGTGTCGGCGCGGTGCGGGAAGAAGGCCGCGGTGGCCGCGGAGGCGGCGAGTGCGCCGAGGTACATGAAGGTGCGCAGCAGCCCGGCGGCGGACGCGATGCGCGCGGGCTCGGCCTGCCGGTACAGGGCGTTCTGCCCGGCCAGACCGAGCAGGCCCTGCGGTATGCCGAGCACGGCACCGACGGCGAGCAGCGCCCAGACCGGACTGTCGGAATCGATGAGGAACAACCCCGCGCAGCCGACGGTCTGGATGGCGCTGCCGACGAGCAGCTTGACGCGGATCGCCTCACGGCGCCCGGTGAGGGTGGAGACGCCGAGAGCGGTGGCCGACAGGGGCAGCAGGATGAGCCCGGCGGCGGAGGCGCGCAGGCCGCGCCCCTCCTCCAGCCACTGCGTGTAGCCGTAGAGGAAGGCGTACGAGGTGGTGTAGCCGAGGAACTGGCGGACGTACGTCGTCACCAGGGGGAGGTTTCCGCCGAGGACGCGCAGGTCGACGAAGGGTTCCGGGACGCGGAGTTCGCGTTGCGCGAAGGCGACGGCCGCGGCGGCGCTGAGGACCGGGAGGTACCACTCGGAGAGCCTGGGGGCGGTCAGGAACATCATCAGCGAGACCAGCATGAGCGCGAACAGGAGCATGCCGGGCGGGTCGACATCGCGCCGGGTGCCGGCCGTGTCCTTGTCCGTCTTCGGGAGTCGCAGCGCGCCGAGGACGAGACAGGCGATGGACAGCGGCACGTTGACGGTGAAGATGGCGCGCCAGCCGCCGACGCCGATGAGGAAACCGCCGAGCGTGGGCCCGATCACCGCCACCGTCTGGGCGGAGACGGCGAGCGCGGTGAGGACACCGGCCGGGCTGTCCTCGCCGGTGCGTTCGGCCTCGCTGCGGGTCAGCTGCATCGCGGCCGGATACGCGGCCGAGGTGCCGAACCCGAGCAGGACACGGGCGGCGATCAGGACGCCGAGCGACGGCGCGAGGGCGCCCATGAGTCCGGCGATGCCGACCAGGGCCGTACCGATGAGGTAGAGACGGCGCGGCCCGTACATGTCGACGAGCCGCCCGATGACCGGCTGGCCCACGGCCGTGGCGAGATAGAGCGCCGAGACCAGCCATACGGTCTCCGAGGGCGGTGCCCCGAAGGCGATGCCGATGGGCACGAGGGCCACGGCGATCATCGAGGAGTTGACCGGGTTCAGTACGGAGCCGAGGACCATCGGCGCGATGAGGCGCCGGTCGAAGCCGGCCGGTGCGGGACGCGTGGTCCGTGCTGCCCGGGTGAGCTTCGGTATCACTGCTCCGACAGCCGTTCCATCAACGCCAGCGCGTCGAGAATCGTGCGGCGCTCCCGCTCGGTGTACCGGTCCTCGAAGGCGCGCGCGAGCCACTCCCCGCGGACCTGCCGGTTGCCCTCGATCCGCTCGCGGCCGGCCTCGGTGAGGGTGACGAGCTGTCTACGGCCGTCCTCGGGGTCGGGGCTGCGCCGGATGAGCCCGTGCTGGTCGAGGGCGGCGAGGGTGGCGGCCATCGACTGCGGCCTGACCCCCTCGGCGGACGCGAGGGCGCTGGCGGTGGCCGCGCCGTGCTTGCCGACCAGGGTGAGCGCCGACTCCTGCGACGGGGTGAGGTCCTCGTCCGTCGCGACCTCGCGGATTCTGCGCCGCAGCCGGCTGAGCACCACGCGCAGATCGCGCGCGGAACGGGCCGCGGAGTCGGAGATGCCCGCGGGTGTCTCGGTGAGCCGGTGATCCATGTACCCCACCGTAAAACCGGCAGAGCAAACTGTCCAGTCACAACTGAACAGTCTTGGCTGTAGATCCTTTCGGAAGCGGCAACGGGAAGCCGCGACAGCGCCACACCCCTAGGCTGAGACCGTGCGCCTGCTCCTGATGTCCGACACCCACCTCCCCAAGCGTGCCAAGGAACTCCCCGCGCAACTCCTCGCCGAACTCCCGCGCGCCGACGTCGTGTTCCACGCCGGCGACTGGGTCGACACGGCCACCCTCGACCTGCTGGAGAGCCGCAGCCGCCGGCTCGTCGGCGTGTACGGCAACAACGACGGCCCCGAGCTGCGCGCCCGGCTCCCGGAGACGGCCTACGCCGAGCTGGGCGGCCTGCGCTTCGGCGCCATCCACGAGACGGGCCCCGCCCAGGGCCGCGAGGTGCGCTGCGCGGCCCGATTCCCCGACGTGGACGTGCTCGTCTTCGGGCACAGCCACATTCCTTGGAATACGACGGCCGCGGGCGGGCTGCGCCTGCTGAACCCGGGGTCGCCGACCGACCGCCGCCGCCAGCCGTACCGCACGTACATGACGGTGACGGTGGACGACGGCACGCTGACGGATCTCGTGCTGCACCGGTTGCCGCCGAGAAGCTGACCGGGATCACGAGCGCCTCCCGGGGTACGCGAGAGAGCATGGCCGATACACGCGAAACCGGGGCACGGCGGCCGGCCCGCCGGGACGCCGCGCCCCGCACCGTCCTGCTCGTCATGTGCGCCGGCTACTTCCTGGTGCTGCTCGACGTCACCGTCGTCAACGTGGCGCTGCCGCGCATCGGTTCGGGCCTGCACACCGACATCGGCGGCCTCCAGTGGGTCGTCGACGGCTACGCCCTGGCGCTCGCCGCGCTCATGCTCACCAGCGGCACGGCCGGAGACCGGTACGGCCACCGACGCGTCGTGCTGGCCGGACTCGCCGTCTTCGGCGTCGGTTCCCTCGCCTGCGGGCTGGCCCCGGACGTGGCCGTACTGGTCGCCGCCCGCGTGGTGCAGGGCGTGGGTGCCGCGCTGCTGCTGCCGGGGACGCTGGCCATCATCAGCCGCGCGTATCCCGACGACGCGGCACGCGCGCGTGCCATCGGTGTCTGGGCCGGCGTCGGAAGCCTGGCCCTGCCCGCGGGCCCGCTGCTCGGAGGCGCGCTCACCGACTGGCTCGGCTGGCGGGCGATCTTCCTGATCAACGTGCCCGTGGTGCTCTTCGCGCTGGTCCGGTCCGCGGCCGTCGTGGAGGAGAGCAGGGAGGCGGGAGCCCGACGGCTCGATCCGCCGGGACTCCTGCTCGGCGGTCTTCTGCTCCTCGCGACGACGTACGCCTTCATCGAGGGCGGCCGTACGGGAGCCGGTTCCCCGTACGTCATCACCGCGGCGACCGTCGCCGTCCTGGCCCTCGCCGCGCTCACGGTGGCCGAACTCCGGCGCGGGGACGAGGCGATGCTCCCGCCGGCACTGCTGCGCAGGCCCGCCTTCGACGCGGCGAACGCGACCGCCGGGATCATGAACCTCGGCACGCTGGGCACCCTGTTCGTACTGATGCTGTTCATGCAGTCGGTACAGCACCGCTCGGCGCTGGTAGCGGGATTGGTTGTCCTCCCCCTGTTCGCGCCGCTCGCGGTGATGGCCCCGTTCGGCGGCCGGATCACCAGCCGGATCGGCTCACGTGTACCGGCCGCGGCGGGCCTGCTGCTCGCCGCGGTGGGCCTCGCCCTCCTGGCCCGTGCCCAGCCGGACTCCGGACTCCCGGTCCTCCTCCCCGCGCTCCTCCTGTGGGGCATCGGCTGCGGTCTGCTCACCCCTGCCGTGGTCGCCGCGGCCATCGCCACCGTCCCCGCCGACCGCGCCGGACTGGCCTCCGCCGTCAACAACACCGCCCGCCAGACCGGCGGCGCGATCGGCATCGCGGTGGCGGGCGCGATCGCCGGACCACCGCAGGACGAGGGTCGATTCCTGCGCGGGTTCCATACGGTCGCGGTCGGTTCGGCGGGGCTCTACGGCGTGGCCGCGGTGGTCGCGGTCGTGTTGTTGCCGGGGGTGTGGCGGCCGTTGCGGAGCTGAGTACGGGGCGACTTGCCGGAGCCGAACTGGCGCGGTCACTAAGGCTGTTGGGGACGCGAGTGCCCGTGCCCGGCGAGCGGACCCCTCACCTCACCGCACCAGCCGATGAATCGCCCCCGCCGCGCCCGTCAACGGCACCCCCGTCCCGCCCCACCGCAGCGCGACGATCTCGGCCGCCACGGACACGGCCACCTCCTCGGGTGTACGCGCGCCGAGGTCGAGGCCGACCGGTGAGCGCAGGCGGGCCAACTCGCCCTCGTTCAGGCCGGATTCGAGCAGTCGTCGCATGCGGTCGTCATGCGTACGGCGGCTGCCCATCGCCCCGATGTACGCGGCCGGCCGGCGCAACGCCTCCTCCAGCAGCGGTACGTCGAACTTCGGGTCGTGGGTGAGGACGCAGATCACCGTGCGGTCGTCGGTGTCCGTGCCGTGCAGATAGCGGTGCGGCCAGTCCACGACCACCTCCACGCCCACCGGGAACCGCTCCGGCGTGGCGAACACCGGGCGGGCGTCGCACACGGTGACCCGGTAGCCGAGGAAGTCACCGATCCGGGCCACCGCCGCCGCGTAGTCGATCGCACCGAAGACCAGCATCCGGGGCGGCGGCGCGAACGAGTGCAGAAACACGGTGACGGAGTCCTCACGGCGCTCACCGCGAGGGCCGTAGTGCCGCAACCCGGTTGCGCCGAGGGCGAGTTCACCGCGGGCGTCTGCTGTGACGGCCACGTCCAGGCCGGTCGAACCGAGCGTGCCAGAGGTGCCGGGGCTGCCGACAACACCAGCGCGGCCCCCGACCCCCTCCGGCCAAACGGCAAGCGTGGCCCCCCGCACCGCCGGACCGTCGACCACCGTCGCCACCGTCACCGGCTCACCCGCGGCGACCGACCGCGCCACCACCCCGAACGCCGGATCGATATCGGGAGTGACAGGCCGTACCAGCACGG
>NZ_JBXVPZ010000066.1:0-30884 GCF_057961495.1 Streptomyces sp. P5F9
CCCCGATCCTCCGTCCGGCGTCAAGATCACCCGCCCCCGTGACCAACCTGGCCGGGGCCCGTTGCTCTCGGAGTAACGGGTCTCTCGCTGTGCGCTTATTTGTCATGGACGCGATACTTACTGTTCAACAGGCGGGACTCCGCGCACTGTGAGGCTTCCAAGTGACCCAAGAGGCCCACGTCGCAAGGGAGTTCACCGATGACCGGAGCCGTATCACCCGATCGACGACGATTTCTCGCGGCCGGTGCGGCGGTGCTCGGGGGCGCCGCTTCCGCTCAGCTCTGGCTGCCGACCTCCGCCCGGGCTGCCGAAACACCGTTGCCCGACGGGGTGTTCAGCCTCGGCATCGCCTCGGGGGACCCGCTGCCCGACGGCATCGTGCTGTGGACGCGGCTCGCCCCGGACCCGCTCAACGGGGGCGGGATGCCGGATCGCGTCGTTCCCGTGGAGTGGGAACTCGCCGAGGACGCACGATTCAGAAAACACGTCCGGCGTGGCGTCGCGCCCGCGCTGCCCGAGTACGGGCACAGCGTTCATGTGGATGTACGGGGACTGCGGCCCGGCCGCGACTACTGGTACCGCTTCCGCGCCAGCGGGCAGATCTCCGCCACCGGCCGCACCCGCACCGCGCCCCACGCGAACAGTTCCGGCGGGCGGCTGCGTGTCGCGCTCGCCTCCTGTCAGAACTGGCAGAACGGCTACTTCACGCCGTACGCCGACATGCTGGCCCAGGACCCCGACTTCGTGCTCTTCGTCGGCGACTACATCTATGAGTCGGCGCCCTCGAACGCGGGGCCGCGTCGGCACGAGGGGGCCGGGGAGCCGTACAGCCTCGTTCAATATCGCAATCGGTACGCGCAGTATCGGAGCGATCCCGATCTCCTCGCCATGCACGCCAACACCCCCTGGGTCGTGACCTTCGACGACCACGAGGTGGACAACGACTGGGCGGGGGAGGTCCCGCAGGACCCCGACAAGCAGTCGCACGACGCGTTCGTGGCGCGGCTGACCGCGGCCTTCCAGGCGTACTACGAGCACATGCCGGTGCGCGCGAGCGCCGTACCGAACGGGCCGCACATCCAGATGTACCGGCGGCTGGAGTTCGGCCGGCTGATGCGGCTCAACGTCCTCGACACCCGGCAGTTCCGCAGCGACCAGGCCACCACCCAGGCCGGCGCCGAGGACCCGTCGATGACGATGATGGGCGCCGAGCAGAAGGCATGGCTGCTGCACGGGCTGCGGTACTCGCCCGCCCGCTGGAACGTCATCGCCTCGCAGATCATGATGGCCGAGACGGACACCCTGCTCGGCGCGGGCAAGCAGTGGTTCTACGACGCCTGGGACGGCTACCAGGCCGAACGCAACGCCCTGCTGGAGGACTTCAAGAGCGTCCGCAACCCCGTGGTGCTCAGCGGCGACCGGCACCTCACGATGATCAGCGATCTGAAGGAGGACTTCGCCGATCCGGACTCGGACGTCGTCGGCGCCGAGTTCGTGGGGACGTCCATCTCCAGCAACGGCGACCAGGACCAGGCCGCCTTCCATGCCCAGTGGGACCCGCTGATGGCGGACAACCCGCACTGGAAGGTGATCGACGCCCACCGCGGCTACCACCTGTTCGACATCCGCAAGGACGGCATCGACGCGAAGGTGAGAGTCGTGGACACCGTGATCAAGCCCACGGCGACCCCGAGCACGTACGCCTCACTCCGGGTGGAGTCGGACGATCCGGGCGTCAACGTCGTATAGAAGTTCGTGAACCCTGTGTGACCGGAGCCTGGGACTCATCTGTGTCCCAGGCTCCTCTCAGGGCAAACTCAGGAACAACTCTTACCGTCCGTTAACCATGGAGACGGATTGTATTAAGGAAGCGCTGCCCGTCGGGACCCGGCTGCTGCACATCGGCCCGCACAAGACCGGGACCACCGCCATCCAGGGCGCGCTCTTCGCCGCGAAGGACACGATGCCCGCGCACGGCGTCGACTTCCCCGCGCACAGCAGACACCCGATGGAAGCGGCCCTCGCCGCCTGCGCACGGCCCGCGATGATGGGCGACACCGTGCCCACCGACAAGCACTGGACGCGCCTCCTCGACGCCGTGCGGGCCACCGGCGACCGCACCTCGGTGATCAGCAGCGAGTTCTTCGCCGACGCCGAGGACGACGAGACGATCGCCCGGATCGTGGAGCAGCTCGGCGGTGAGCGCGTGCACATCCTGATCACGCTGCGCCCACTGGCGAAGATCATGCCGTCGCAGTGGCAGCAGTACGTGCAGAACGGCCTGCGCATGGGCTACGACAACTGGCTGGAGCACATGCTCCGCAAGGCGCCGTACGAGCAGCCCAACCCCAGTTTCTGGCGCCGGCACCGGCACGACCGGCTGGTCGAGCGCTGGGCCCGGGTCGTCGGTCCCGAGCGGGTCACCGTCGTCGTGGTCGACGACAGCGACCGGGACGGGCTGCTGCGCACCTTCGAGACACTGCTCGGACTGCCCGCGCATCTCCTGCGGCCGGTTCCGGACGCGGCGAACCGTTCTCTTACCCTCGCCGAGACCGAAATGCTGCGGAAGCTCAACGTGGAATTCCGCGGCAATGGACTCCCCGACGAGCTGTATTCCAAGCTCGTGCGCAACGGCGCGGTCATGCATATGAAGAATTCGTGCAGTCCGACCCCGCAGGACGTGAAGATCACCACGCCGCAGTGGGCGGTCGAGGCCGCGGGCGCGATCGGCGCCGAGATGGCGGAGACCATTGCCGCCACGGGCGTACGGGTCGTAGGGGACACGGCACTGCTCTCGGCCGTACCCGAGGCCGTGGGGAAGGCGGCCGGGGCTCCGCGGATCGCCCCCGAAGTGGCAGCGCAGGCGCTCTACGGGGCGCTCGCGGCGGCCGCCTCGGCGCCCGTGCGGCACAGTGCGCCGGCGAAGGCGCGGACGGTCCACCAGACGTCGTCGAAGGAACTCGTACGAGTTCTCGGTCACCGTTGTCTGAAGAAGCTCCGTCGCCGCTGAGCGCTGTCATCGCATGGTTACCTGCAGTGCGAGATGAATGACAGGTGTCGCGCACATATGCGGTGGAGGTCACTCGCCTTGCACTGCGGTAACCGCGAGTGGGACCATTTGCGAGTTCCCCCGTTGTCCCGAGGTAGGTCAAGGTCACCTGTGTCGCACATAGCCAAGCCCCGCACCACCGCAGTGATCCTGGCCGGCGGTACCGGTCAGCGGGTGGGTCTCTCGATCCCCAAGCAGCTGCTGAAGATCGCCGGCAAGGCAGTCATCGAGCACACCCTGACCACCTTCGAGAACGCCGACTCGATCGACGACATCATCGTCCTGATGGCGCCGGGCTACGTCCCCGACATCGAGAAGATCGTCGCCAAGGCCGGATTCAAGAAGGTCACCAGCATCATCGAGGGCGGCTCCACGCGGAACGAGACCACCGAGCGCGCCATCGCCGCGCTCGGCGAGGGCCTGGCCGAGGGCGAGGACCGCAACGTCCTCTTCCACGACGCCGTGCGCCCCCTGCTCTCGCAGCGCGTGATCGACGACTGTGTGATCGCCCTGGAGCGCTTCCAGGCCGTCGACGTGGCCATCCCGTCCGCGGACACCATCATCGTGACCCGCACGCACGGCGACGACGGCGAGTTCATCACCGAGATCCCGGACCGCTCCCGGCTGCGCCGCGGCCAGACGCCCCAGGCGTTCAAGCTGTCCACGATCCGCCGCGCCTACGAGGTCGCCGCCGGGGACCCCAACTTCCAGGCCACGGACGACTGTTCGGTCGTACTCAAGTACCTGCCGGACGTGCCGATCCACGTCGTCGCGGGTGACGAGTACAACATGAAGGTCACCCAGCCCGTCGACGTCTTCATCGCCGACAAGCTCTTCCAGCTCGCCTCCACCGCCGCGCCCGAGCAGGTCGACGAGGAGGCCTACCGCCGGCTCCTCACCGGCAGGACGCTGGTCGTCTTCGGCGGCTCGTACGGCATCGGCAAGGACATCGCCGAGGTCGCCGAGGGCTACGGCGCCACGGTGTACGCGCTGGGCCGCTCGACCACCGGCACGCACGTCGAGAACCCCGAGGAGGTCGACGACGCGCTGTCCAAGGCGTACGCGGAGACCGGGCGCATCGACTACGTCATCAACACCGCGGGCGTGCTGCGCATCGGCAAGCTGGCCGAGACGGACAACGCGACGATCGAGGAGGCGCTGAAGGTCAACTACCTGGCGCCCGTGCAGATCGCCCGTTCCGCGTACAAGTACCTGGCCGAGACCAAGGGCCAGCTGCTGCTCTACACGTCCAGCAGCTACACGCGCGGCCGCGCCGAGTACAGCCTGTACTCCTCGACCAAGGCCGCGATGGTGAACCTCACCCAGGCCCTGTCGGACGAGTGGGCCGGCGACGGCATCCGCGTGAACTGCATCAACCCGGAGCGCACCGCCACCCCGATGCGCACCAAGGCCTTCGGCCAGGAGCCCACGGGCACGCTGCTGTCCTCCGAGGCCGTGGCCCGTACCTCGCTCGACGTGCTGCTGTCCGAGCTGACCGGCCATGTCATCGACGTCCGCCAGCAGGACCCGACGGCCGGCGCGGCCAGGGCCTCCGGCTTCGAGGCCGCCCTCGCCTCGGTTCTGGACGTCCAGGACGGCGTTTAATCAAGCCTGACTCTGAGCTCCGGTAAATTACTCGAAACCCCCAAGAGCAGGTTTATCAGTGATTTCCACCGCTATTCGCGTGGCCCGGGTGGGCAGCGCGGCTGAGCTGGCCGCCGCCGCCCTGATGATGCTGGGATACCCGGCCCTCATGCTGGCCGCCCTCATCCCGAGCGTCCCCGCCTTCGCCGCCGCGGCCGTCGTGACGTACGTCGCGGACCACTATCTGCACCGCCAGGCCAGCTACCTGATCAACCGCCTCAGCAAGGTCAGAGCGGGCCTCTCCATCCGCTTCCTGATCCGCCAGCTGCTGCTGATCCTGCTGCTGGCCCGCATGAGCCTCTCCGACAACCTCATCTTCTACGGCGCGATCGCCTGCTTCATCGCCTTCTACGGCCTCCAGGCCCCGCACGGCGCCGTCGTCACGCTGATCCGCAACCGCCGGCGGATGCCGGTCGCCACCCGCAACGTCGACCTGGGATCGCGCATCCGCATCCCGGACGCCCCGAAGTTCGGCCTGCTGGAGCGCTCCGCCGAGAAGATGCTCCACCTCGACCTGTTCGCGGTCGTGGGCCTGCTGATCTCGGCCCAACTCGACTCGGCCGTCGAGGGCTTCATCGGCGTCGGCGTCACCCTGTTCCTGGGCAGCCTCTACGTCGGTGCGCTCCTGCCGTACATAAGGGGTACGAAGATCCCGCCGACGCCCGAGGTCATCCTCGCGGCCGTCGACGACTGGCTGCACGAGTACAAGCCGCAGACAGTGCTCTACTTCTCCGGCTCCAAGGACTCGGCGTACCAGGTCAACATGTGGCTGGAGACCATGGAGCAGCTGGACACCCGGCCGCTGGTCCTGCTCCGCGAGCGCGTCATACTGCAGAACCTCGCCCCGACCAAGGCCCCCGTCATCTGCGTGCCCGGCGGTGTGCACCTGATGAACATGGACCTCTCGACCGTGCGCGTCGCGCTCTACGCGGCCAACGTCGGCAAGAACATCCACCTGCTGCGCGTCCCCACCATGAAGCACGTCTTCATCGGCCACGGCGACAGCGACAAGCTGGCCAGCGTCAACCCGTTCAGCAAGGTCTACGACGAGGTGTGGACCGCCGGCCGCGCGGGCCGCGACCGCTACGCCATCGCCGACGTCGGTGTCCGCGACGACGACATCGTCGAGGTCGGCCGCCCGCAGCTCGCCCCGATCCAGACCTGGCAGGGCGTCCCCGAGGGCCGTATCCCGACCGTGCTCTACGCCCCCACCTGGGAGGGCTGGGACAACGACCCCGGCAACACCTCCCTCCTGCTGGCCGGCGAGAACATCGTGAAGAAGCTGCTCAAGGCCGACCCGCCGGTCCGTGTGCTGTACAAGCCGCACCCCTTCACCGGCACGGTCAGCCCCGCGGCAGGCTCCGCCCACCGCAAGGTCGTCGCCCTGGTCGAGAAGGCCGCCGCCCAGCGCGCGACCGACCCCCGCTTCACCGCCGACGCGGCCGCCCAGACCAAGGCCAAGGCCGACCTGGCCCGCATCGACGCCCGCATCGCCGAACTCTCCGGCGGCCCCGCCGACAAGGCCGACGAGGCCGAGCAGACCCGTGACGGCGTGGTCGACCTGGTCAAGTACGAGGAGATCGCCCGGCTGCGCGCCGAGTGGAACGACGCGTACTGGACCTCCGTCGGCACCTTCGAGCACCGGGTCATCTCGGGTTCCGAGCCGCGCCTGTACGACTGCTTCAACGTGTCCGACGCGATGGTCTCCGACATCTCCAGCGTGGTCTCCGACTTCATCGCGAGCGGCAAGCCGTACGCGGTCACGGACTCCGCGAAGCTGGGCGTGGAGGAGTTCAAGCGGCAGAACACGGCGGTGCGCGCGGCCGTGATCCTCTCCAACAAGGCAGCGGAACTGGGCGAGTTGCTCGCGGCGGTCCGCACCCCGGACGCCGACCCGATGGCGGAGGACCGCAAGGAACTCAAGGAGTACCTGCTCGGCCCGGACGAGCCCACGTCCATCGAGCAGTTCAACACCGCGGTGGAGAACCTCGCACTCAAGTCCGAGACGCGCAACGTCGGGCAGGAGCGCGCGGCGGCGAGCGGTGAGGCGGCGAGTCCGCCTGCGGCCGAGGCGCATCTGTCGGCGGACCCCACGGTCGGCTGACCTGCACGAGTCAGAACTTGGTCAAGAAGAGCCCGGTTTTTGGGGAGTGATCCTCGAAAACCGGGCTCTTTTGCGTATCCCCTGCTGACGGAGCACAACCGATCCACAGGGTCGGCCGTCTTCCAGATGGCGTTTCAATGGACAAAGGGGAGCGCGTGACCGTGACGCAGCCTGATGTGACCGTGGTCGTCGGGGCGTACGAGGCGATGCCGTACCTGGTCGAGTGCCTGCGCTCGGTCGAGGCGCAGACGCTGGACGCGGCCCGCATCGAGGTCATCGCCGTGGACGACGGTTCGACGGACGGCACGGGGGAGTACCTGGAGGAGTTCGCGGCCCGCGCCGCGACCCACGTCACCGTGATCCACCAGGCGAACTCCGGCGGCCCCAGCTCCCCCCGCAACGTCGGCCTCGGCAAGGCGAGCGGGCGCTACGTCTTCTTCCTCGACGCCGACGACCGGCTTGCCCCGGAGGCGCTGGAGCGCATGGTCGCGATGGCCGACCGCAACGGCACGGACGTGGTGCTCGGCAAGGTCGAGGGCATCAACCGCGTCCCGCCCAAGGCGGCGTGGGTCCAGACACTGGAGCGCACCGACGTCTTCCACTCCAACATCAAGTTCACGCTGAGCGCGCAGAAGCTGTTCCGGCGGGCGCTGTTGGAGCGGCACAGCATGCGGTTCGACGAGTCGCTGTTCACCGGCGAGGACGCGCTGTTCACGATGGAGGCCTATCTGCGGGCCGACGGCGTCTCCGTCATCGCCGACCACACCTGCTACTACCTGGTGGGCCGCGACGACGGCAAACACGTGACGAAGAGCGGGAGTTACACCCTCCGCTTCGACTCCGCCCGCGCCTTGATGAACCTCATCGCGGAGATGGTCCCGCCGGGCGTGGAGCGCGACAAGCTGATGGTCCGCCCGTTCCTTGTCACCCTGCTTCCGCAGTTCGGCCCGAAGTACGTGGGGGACAGCGAGCGGGTACGGCGCCACAAGTTCGAGCTGGCCAAGCCGCTGATGGCCGCCCACTGGACGCCCGAGGTGGCCCTCCGCCTCAAGGTCAACGAACGGCTCCGTCTGCAACTGGTGGCTGAGGAACGCCCCGAACTCCTTCTGGACGTCGTGCAGTTCGTGCAGTCGAAGCAGCGACCGACCGGGGTGGTGGAGAAGCGGGGGCGTCGGGTGTACCTGGCGTATCCGCACTTCCGATCGGGTGAGGCGGGGCTGCCGGACTCGGTCTACCTGGCGGAGCCGCGGGAGGCGCGTGAGGTGGAGGGGTATCGGGAGGGGGGAGCGAGCGTGTTCTTGCGTCGGGTGGCGCGGAAAGTACGTCGGGTGCGGGTGCGTCGTGGCTGGTCGCGCAGTTCCCCGCGCCCCTAAAAAACGCAGGTCGGCCCGTGTCTTTAAGGGGCGCGGGGAACTGCGCGACCAGCCCCCACCGGCCCGCGCTGTGAACTCAACCCTCCTGTCCGCGACCTGGACCAAGGTGCACAGGGCAACCCGGTTCGCGTAGATTGCCAGCCGGATCTACCCGAGGGGACGTCGCACGTGGCAGGGGCAAGGCAGGCCGTGACCGAGGCCCGCAGGATCGTCGTCAAGGTGGGTTCCTCCTCGCTGACCACCGCGGCCGGCGGCCTGGACGCCGACCGGGTCGACGCGCTCGTGGACGTCCTCGCCAAGAGCCGCAGCGGGGGAGAGAAAGAGGTCGTCCTCGTCTCCTCCGGTGCCATCGCCGCCGGACTCGCCCCGCTCGGACTGCGCCGCCGCCCCAAGGACCTGGCCCGGCAGCAGGCCGCCGCCAGTGTGGGGCAGGGGCTTCTCGTGGCGCGGTACACCGCGTCCTTCGCCCGGTACGGCATCCGCGTCGGACAAGTGCTGCTCACCTCCGACGACATGAGCCGCCGCTCCCACCACCGCAACGCCTCCCGCACCCTCGACAAACTCCTCGCCATGGGTGCCCTTCCGATCGTCAACGAGAACGACACCGTCGCCACGGACGAGATCCGCTTCGGCGACAACGACCGGCTCGCCGCCCTCGTCGCCCACCTCGTCCACGCCGACCTGCTGGTTCTGCTCTCGGACATCGACGGCGTCTACGACGGCGACCCGAGCAGGCCGGGCACCTCGCGGATAGCGGAAGTCCGGGGGCCCGCCGACCTCGCGCACGTCGAGATCGGCAGCGCGGGCAAGGCCGGCGTCGGCACCGGCGGCATGGTCACCAAGGTCGAGGCCGCGCGGATCGCCGCCGCCGCCGGCATCCCCGTCGTACTGACCAGCGCGGTCCACGCGACCGACGCGCTGAGCGGTGGCGACACGGGGACGTACTTCCACGCCACCGGGAAGCGGTCCGCCGACCGTCTGCTCTGGCTCCAGCACGCGTCCACGCCCCAGGGCTCGTTGACGCTCGACGACGGTGCCGTGCGCGCGGTCGTCCAGCGCCGGATGTCCCTGCTGCCGGCCGGAATCGCCGCCGTCGAGGGCGAGTTCAGCGCGGGCGACCCCGTCGAACTCCGGGACGCCGAAGGGCACGCGGTCGCCCGGGGTCTCGTCAACTTCGACGCCAAGGAGATCCCCCAGCTGATCGGCCGCTCCACCAGGGAACTGGCGCGGGAGCTGGGACCGTCGTACGAGAGGGAAGTCGTGCACAGGGACGACCTGGTGATCCTGCACCCGTAGAACAACTGAAGCACCCGCCCAGGGCCCGCGGTCGAAAAGAGCGGGAACGCCCGTCCCCGGCGACAGCCGTGAGGTGGACCTTCCGCAAAAGCGCCACGCGGACGCCTTCGGCCTGCTCAACTTTGCTCAGGGACACATCCGCGCGAGCACTGCAGCTCGACCATTGCGTAAGGAGGCCGTCGTGAGACGAGTGCGCCCTGGGGCGGCGGCGTCCCGCGGTGGTACCACCTCCCGCGCGCCCGGCGAGGAGCGCACGCTGACGAGCGTCGCGGCCGGCGCCCGGTACGAGGGCGAGGAACCCAAGGACCTGCCCCGGCTGTGGCATGTCACCCTCAGCGTCTCCGGCGGCGAGGCCCCGCTGAAGGAGGTGCGGCGCGGTCTGGAACAGCTCGCCCACGACCACCCCTTTCTGCTGACCAGCCGCTACGCCAACGACCACGCGGAGATCCGCTACTGGGAAGAGGCCCGCGACCTGCACGACGCCGCCGCCGTCGCGCTGCGCCTGTGGGGCGAGCACCGCCAGACCGCGAAGCTGCCGCCGTGGGAGATCGTCGGCCTGGAGGTCATCGACCGCGAGACCTACCACCAGCGCATCTCCGAGGGATACGGCCCGCTGCCCGCGACCCCGGTCGGCGTACATCCGTTCTGACGTCTGGTTTGAGCCGTCTTCGGGGCCTTCCGTGCTTGTCTCGCGGTTTGGGATAGCCGGTGGACGTCCCCGCCGGGCGCACTACCCTTCCCTCATGACCACGCTCTCGCCGTACGACTCCCTGTCCCCGGTCACGCAGGCCGCGTACCGCGCCAAGTCCGCCGCCGCCGACCTCGCGCCGCTGCCGCGCGCCGAGAAGGACGACGCGCTGCTCGCCATCGCGGACGCGCTGGAGGTCCGTACGAGCGAGATCGTCGAGGCCAACGCCAAGGACATCGCCAAGGCCCGCGCCGCCGGCACCAGCGAGACGGTCATCGACCGGCTGACGCTCACGCCCGAGCGCGTCCGGGCCATCGCCTCGGACGTACGGGACGTCGTCGCGCTGCCCGACCCGGTCGGCGAGGTCGTCCGCGGCTCGACCCTTCCGAACGGCATCGACCTGCGCCAGGTCCGCGTCCCCCTCGGCGTCGTCGGCATCATCTACGAGGCCCGCCCGAACGTGACCGTGGACGCCGCTGCCTTGTGCCTCAAGTCCGGGAACGCGGTCCTCCTGCGCGGCTCCGCCTCCGCCTACGAGTCCAACACCGCCCTCGTTCGCGTCATCCGCGACGCCGTCGGCGGCGCCGGACTGCCCGCGGACGCCGTGCAGTTGGTGCCCGGCGAGAACCGCGAGAGCGTCCGCGAACTGATGCGCGCCCGGGGCCTCGTCGACGTGCTCATCCCGCGCGGCGGCGCCTCCCTGATCCAGACCGTCGTCAGCGAGTCGACCGTCCCCGTGATCGAGACCGGCGTCGGCAACTGCCACGTCTACGTCGACGCCGACGCCGACCTCGACATGGCGATCGACATCCTGATCAACTCCAAGGCCCAGCGGCCCAGCGTCTGCAACGCCGCCGAGACCCTCCTCGTCCACCAGGACATCGCCCCCGAGTTCCTGCCGCGCGCCCTGCACGCCCTCGCCGAGGCCGGCGTCACCGTGCACGCCGACGAGCGCGTGCTCGCCTACGCCAAGGACTCCGAGGCCACGGTCGTCGAGGCCACCCTGGAGGACTGGGACACCGAGTACCTCTCCTACGACATCGCCGCCGCCGTCGTCGACTCGCTCGACAAGGCCGTCCAGCACATCCGGCTGTGGAGCTCCGGCCACACCGAGGCGATCGTCACCAGCTCCCAGCAGGCCGCCCGCCGCTTCACCCAGCTGGTCGACTCCACCACCGTCGCCGTGAACGCCTCCACGCGCTTCACGGACGGCAGCCAGTTCGGCTTCGGCGCGGAGATCGGGATCTCCACCCAGAAGCTGCACGCACGGGGCCCGATGGGCCTGCCGGAGCTGACAAGCACCAAGTACATCGTCACGGGCGACGGACACATCCGCCGCTGAGGTCCTGCCGTCCGGCATATGCGGTGGGCATAACGCCTCGTCGGGGGAGAGACGTCTCACACAACGGATGAATTTCCCGACCGTCTGCCCAAATTGACCCCCCAGGTCTACTCTGGAGAGGTGCCGGAGGACGTGGGGGGCAGGCCGTTTCCCGACGGCTGGGAGCCCGACGACGACCACGACCGCGGAATGTCGGACGAAGAGTTCGCATCCGTGGTCTTCGACGAGGCCTTCATACGGGCGGCCGTGGTACACGAGCCGACCGCCGTCGAACGCCTGCTTGCCGCTGCCCAGGCCAGAGCCGAGGCCTCCGAGGCCGAAGCCCGCCGCGCCCAGCACGGCAGACGCGCACGAGGCGACGACGATCCGTTCGAGGACGCCTACGGACGCGAATTCGGCCATGATCCGGAACTCGACGACCTGGACGACCCCGATGTCGTCGAGGGCCGCTACGGCGCCCCGGGCACCTACGGCAAACAGGTCCGCTGGCACCGCCCCGTCGCCTGGCTGCTCGCCCTCGTGATGGGCATCGGCATGGTCGCCCTGGCTTTCTCGGCGGTCTACCGCGGCGCGTCCTCGGGCGGCAGGGACCGCGTCCCGCCCCCGGCCTCCACCGGCGTGGAACAGGGCACGGCGGCGGCACCCTCCGCATCCGCCGACAACTCCCAGCCACCACTGTCCGCCGTACCGCGCACGCCCTGAGCGAGTTGTGAGCGGCTAGGGCCTGTCCGGCGGATGTGCGTGCCACGCCCCGCGTCTGCGACAGGATCCGCCGGACAGGCCCTGGGTGAGAACCTGTCAGAACTTGTCGTGTACCAGGGCGTTTACCTGAGGCTCCAGAGACCTACTCTGAAAGTATGGGCGGTCCAGGAGACCCACCTGAGGGCACGCCCGAGGGCGCTCCCGGTGGTGGTGAGGACGAGTACCGATCCGTCGTCTTCGACGAGTCGTTCGTCCGCGCTGCCCGCCTCCAGGAGTTCTCCGCGCAGGAGCGCCTGGCCGACCACGCCCCCGCCGTCCGCCGCCGCCCGGCCCTGCGCCGCGGTCTCTCCCGCCAGGCCCTGATCCTGGTCATGCTGATCGCCGTGGCCTTCGGCACCGCGATCTACATGGGCGTACGGCACCCCTACACGACCCCCACGGCCCAGCAGCCCGTCGAACCGCTGCGGATGACCGTCATCCCTCTGTCCCCCCAGGGCGCGGTGCCGGGGGCGGCCGACGCCGAGGACCTCTACGCGCACAGCCCCGCCGCGCAGTTCAGCGTCGGCGCCGAGGGCGTACCGCTGCCGGCCGCGCGGCGCACCGCGCACTTCTCGGACAGCCAGGTCATCGCCGCCCTGAGCACCGCCAAGGACTACATCGTGGAGTCCTCGCTCTACCCGGCGGTCCTCACCGGCGGACAGATCCGCCCCGCGCGCGTCCTCGTCGACCCGGACCAACTCGACCAGTTCGACCAGAGTTTCGAGCACCCGACCGCCGACGGCCGGCACGAGCCCACCGGATGGCTGGTTCGCTTCGACCCCTCACGCGTCCAGCTGGCCGACCGCAAGATCCGCGTCCAGGGCACCCTGGCGGCCACCGAGATCGACTCGTCCACCCTCGAAGTCACCGCCGACGGAACCTTCGTCTACGCGCTGCGCCCCACCGGCTCGACGGCCTCGGCCGGCTCCGGCGACCAGGCCCAGGTGTCCCTGTTCACCGTCCGCCGCGAACTGCACTTCCGCTTCGACCGCGACGACCTGCGCATGCACCAGGCCCAGATCGTCGTCTCCTACGTCCAGGCAGGGCCGCTGTCCTGCGCCGAGGACTCCGTGACCCATCTGCGGCCCCTGCTCGCCGGCCAGACCGCCAAGACGGGCGGCCCGGCCGGCACGGACCCGTACGCCACGGGCAGCGCGACGGCGCTGTGCGGGACGCTGGCGACGAGCGCCCAGCCGAAGGTATGAGGTATCCCTCGCTCCGAAGGCGCGGGTTCCCCGAGTCCGAAGGTGTGAGTTTCCTGAGTTTTCGCACCCGCCGGGGCCGTGCCCGGAAGGAGCCGGACACGGCCGTCGTACGTACGTGAGCGAGGTCAGCCCTCGTCGCGCGGCGGGGTGTCGTCCGTGGGCGGCTGCTCGGTGCCGTTGGCCGAGCCCGACGGCGGCTCGTCCTGCGGTGTGGAGCTCGCGAAGCCGCCGAAGCCGCGCCGCACCCGGCCGCCGAGGTCGCCCGCGCCGCCGGCGAAGTCGCTGACCAGCTTCATCAGCGGGTCCTTGGAGTTCTTGACGTTGCTCGCGTAGCTCGCCGCCGACTCGCGGAACGAGTCCGTGACCGAGGTGTCCTTGTCCTCGCTGCGCCGCGGGTAGTGGCCGTCCATGATCCGCTGGTAGTCGCGGGACTCGGCCCACTTCTTCAGCTCGGCCGCCCGCACGGTGGTGAACGGGTGGGAGCGGGGCAGCACGTTCAGGATCTTCAGCACCGAGTCGCGCAGGTCACCGCCCGACTCGAACTCCTCGGCCTGCTTGAGGAACGCGTCCACGTTCATCTCGTGCAGGTGGTTGCCGCCGGCGATCTTCATCAGGCCGCGCATCGAGGCCCGCAGGTCCTGGCCGACCAGCAGACCCGCGCGGTCGGCGGACAGCTCCGACTTGCGGAACCACTCGCGCAGCGCCGTCACGATCGCCAGGATCGCGAGGTTGCCCAGCGGGATCCAGGCGACCTTCAGGGCCAGGTTGGTCAGGAACAGCAGGATCGTGCGGTACACGGAGTGGCCGGACAGCGCGTGGCCCACCTCATGGCCGACGACCGCCCGCATCTCCTCCTCGTCGAGCAGCTCGACCAGGCCGGTGGTGACGACGATGATCGGCTCGTCCAGGCCGATGCACATCGCGTTGGGCTGCGGGTCCTGGGTGACGTACATCGGCGGGACCTTCTCCAGGTCCAGGATGTAACAGGCGTCCCGCAGCATGTCGTTGAGGTGCGCGAACTGCTGGTCCGACACGCGCACCGAGTCGGACAGGAACAGCAGCCGCAGACTGCGCTCGGGCAGCAGCCCGCTGAGCGCCTTGAACACCGTGTCGAACCCGGTCAGCTTGCGCAGCGCCACCAGGGCGGAGCGGTCGGCCGGGTGCTCGTACGCACGCGAGGAGATCCCCGGGAAGCGCCTGCGCTGCCTGCTCGGTACGTTCTCGTGCCCGTTCTGCTCGTGGCCGTCTTCGGACATGTGGTCCCCCAAGTGCGTGTGTGTGCCCTGAGTGCCCCCGAAGCAGAGCCCAGCCTAGGCGGAGATACCGTGGACGGGCAGTACAGCGAAGGAGTCAACGCATGGAGCCCCATTCCGCAGCCGCCTGGCTCGCAGAGGCCGCGAACGCCGCCCCCCGGCAAGGATCGGGGGACCTGCTCAAGGTCGTACTGATCGTCATGTTCTTCGGCTGCATCCTGACCGCGTGGTTCCTGCTGCGCGGGTACAAACAGAAGGACGACTGAGGCGCCCGTCGAGTTCCCTGTCGCGTCCGGGTCGGCTGCCGTCGGCTTCCAATGGCGGAGTCGGCGTGATCGTCGCGGGGGCGCCCGCTTACCATGGGCCGACATCTTTATCCCGCCCACACCGGATAGGTTCTGCTGAAGATGAGCTTCCAAGGGACTGCTGCCCAGTTGGTCACTCTTGCTGCCGAGGGTGAGGGCGGGGGCAACCACGAGAGCCTCCAGCCGATCATCGCCGGTGGCGGCGCGTTCATCGTCCTGATGCTCCTGCTGTGGATCACCACCCGCTTCAACCGCGACCGCTAGGGTCTGTCCCTTCTGTCCGCCGGACGGGTCTCGGGGCCTTCACACCGGGCCGGTAGGGTCTGCACGCATGGGAGAGCAGGACATGCCTACCGGTCCGGCGAACGACACGACGCGCGGCACGGAGATCCGAATGGCGAACGGCCCGCGCAACAACGGCCCGTCGAACCCCGGCAAGCGCCGTCTCGGCGTCATGGGCGGAACGTTCGACCCGATCCACCACGGGCACCTCGTGGCGGCCAGCGAGGTCGCCGCGCAGTTCCACCTGGACGAGGTGATCTTCGTCCCGACCGGTCAGCCGTGGCAGAAGACCGACCGCAAGGTCGCGCTGGCCGAGGACCGCTACCTGATGAC
Organism: Streptomyces sp. P5F9; assembly: GCF_057961495.1. NCBI lineage: Bacteria > Bacillati > Actinomycetota > Actinomycetes > Kitasatosporales > Streptomycetaceae > Streptomyces > Streptomyces sp. P5F9. The sequence goes on from NZ_JBXVPZ010000066.1 coordinate 15,616, forward strand.
GGTCATCGCGACCGCCGAGAACCCCCAGTTCTCGGTGAGCCGTATCGACATCGACCGCGGTGGCCCCACCTACACCACGGACACCCTGCGCGACCTGCGCGCGCTCAACCCCGACGCGGACCTCTTCTTCATCACCGGTGCCGACGCCCTCGGCGCGATCCTGACCTGGCGGGACGCGGAGGAGCTGTTCTCTCTCGCGCACTTCATCGGGGTCACCCGCCCCGGCCACACGCTGACCGACCCGGGCCTCCCGGAGGGCGGCGTCTCGCTGGTCGAGGTTCCCGCGCTGGCCATCTCCTCAACAGACTGCCGTGCGAGAGTCGCGAAGGGTGATCCCGTCTGGTACCTGGTGCCCGACGGAGTCGTGCGCTATATCGACAAGCGCGAGCTGTACCGCGGCGAGTGAGCCGAGAGGGGCACCGGTGAACGACCGATACGACGCCGGGTACGGCGGCGACCAGTACGAACTCGTCGGCTACGACGAGTACAACCAGCCTGTCTACCGTCAGGTCCCGGCCCAGCAGACCCAACAGCCCCCGCAGCAGCAGCCGTACGACCCGTACGGGCAGCAGCAACAACAGGGCTACGCGTACGACCCGTACGCGACCGGCACCCAGCAGCAGCCCCCGTACGACACGGGTACCCAGCCGCAGACCCCGTCGTCCTACGACGCCGGTTCTCAACAGCCCGCCGCCCCTTACGACACGGGCCGGCAGGCGCCCCGGTCCGGCTACGACCCGTACGCCACCGGGACGACGAGGGCCTACGACCCCTACGGGCAGACCGGGACCAGCGGGCAGCAGCCCCGGGTCGCCGAGCAGACCGCCTACATCCCGCAGCAGGGCGGCCCGGCCGAGGACACGGAAGCCCCGAAGGCCCCGGAGGCGGGTGAACGGGACTACCGCACCGAGCAGTTCGCCTTCGTGGAGGAGCCGACCGACGACTCCGAGGACGTCATCGACTGGCTGAACTTCACCGAGAACCGCACCGAGCGCCGCGAGGAGGCCAAGCGCCGCGCCCGCGGTCGCATGGTCGCCCTCGTCGTGGTCCTCGCGCTGGTCGCGTCCGGCGGTGTCGGCTACCTCTGGTACGCCGGAAAGCTCCCCGGAGTGTCCTCGTCATCCTCGAAGTCCGGCACCACGACGGCCGCGGGCGCCCAAAACCGCGACGTGATCGTCGTCCACCTGCACAACACCTCGAAGGGCGGCACCTCTTCGGTGCTGCTCGTCGACAACACCACCCTGAAGCAGGGCACCACCGTGCTGCTGCCCAACTCCCTCGCCCTCACGGACGACGACGGCAACACGACGACGCTGGCCAAGTCGGTCGACGACGACGGCACCTCCGGCACCGTCGACCAGCTCAACACGGTCCTCGGCACCGACATCGAGGGCACCTGGCGGCTGGACACCCCCTACCTGCAGAACCTGGTCGACCTCGTCGGCAACATCGACCTCGACACCAACGCCGACGTGCCCGACCCGGACGCGACGAAGAAGAACGCCGCGCCCCTCGTCCACAAGGGCAAGGACCAGACCCTCAGCGGCAAGATGGCCGTCGCCTACGCCACCTACCGCGCCTCCGGCGAGGCCCAGAACGCCCAGCTGGAGCGGTTCGGCCAGGTCATGCAGGGCGTGCTGCGCCAGCTGACCTCCGACCCGACGGCGGCGACCACCACCGTGCAGACCCTGGCCCAGATCCTGGACCCGCCCCTCACCGACAAGGACCTGGGCACCTTCCTCGCCAAGCTCGCCGACCTCGCCAAGAGCGGCGACTACAAGACGGCCCTGCTGCCCGTCCAGAACGACGGCACCCTGACCGCGCAGGCCTCGGCCAGCGTCGTCAAGGACATCCTGGGCGGCACCGCGAAGAGCCCCGACGAGGGTTCGGCGGTCCGGGTCGCCGTCCAGAACGCCACCGGCGTCAAGGACGACACCGAGAAGGCCCGCGTCGTCCTCCTCAACGGCGGCTTCACCTTCCTGGAGGCCGGCACGGCGTCCGGGACCTCGGCGAAGTCCAAGATCACGTACTCCGACGCGGCCGACAAGGAGAACGCCACCGAGGTCGCCAAGACCCTGGGCCTGCCCACCAGCACCGTGACCAAGGGCACAGTCGCCGCGAACGCGGATGTCTCGGTGGTCCTCGGAGCGGACTACAAGCCGTCGTCGTCATCGTGACGGCGGCGTAGTGGCTGGGTGACGGAGAGCATGCCCCGGAGGCCGGAGCCGGTGTCCCGACCGGCGTCCGGGGCATGATCCGTCATTCACGTGGGGTGCCGTCCGCGGTCCGTGAGACCCTTGAGGTCTGTTGACCGCCGACCGAAAGCCGCGTAGTGACCGCCACTGACCGCTCCATCGAGCTCATCTCCGCCGCCGCCCAGGCGGCCGCCGACAAGCTCGCGCACGACATCATCGCCTACGACGTCAGCGATGTGCTGTCGATCACGGATGCCTTCCTGCTGGCCTCCGCTCCCAACGACCGTCAGGTCAAGTCGATCGTCGACGAGATCGAGGAGCGGCTCAACAAGGAACTCGGCGCCAAGCCGGTGCGCCGCGAGGGCGACCGCGACGCCCGCTGGATCCTGCTCGACTACGTCGACATCGTCGTCCACGTCCAGCACAGCGAGGAGCGCGTCTTCTACGCCTTGGAGCGGCTGTGGAAGGACTGCCCCGAGCTGGACCTCCCCGCCGAGGCCAAGGCCACCCGCGGCAAGGCTGCCGAGCACGCCAAGCTGCAGGCCGAGGAGGACGCCTCCGAGTTCGGGGAGGTCCGGTGAGCGCCGGCGCGGACGGCCGCAAGGCGGGCCGGGGCCGACGCGTCATCCTGTGGCGGCACGGCCAGACCGCGTGGAACGTGGAGCGCCGCTTCCAGGGCACCACGGACGTCGAGCTCACCGAGACGGGCATCGGCCAGGCCCGCCGGGCCGCCCGGCTGCTGGCCTCCCTCAAGCCGGACGCGATCGTCGCCTCCGACCTGAAGCGGGCGGCGAACACGGCCGCCGAGCTGGCCGCCCTCACCGACCTCGACGTCACCCACGACGAGGGCCTGCGGGAGACCTACGCGGGCGTCTGGCAGGGGCTGACACACAAGGAGATCATCGCCCGCCACGGCGAGGAGTACGCCGCGTGGAAGCGCGGGGAGCCGGTGCGCCGCGGCGGCGGCGAGCTGGAGACCGAGGTCGCCGACCGGGCCGCCCCCGTCGTGCTGCGGCACGCCGAGAAGCTGCCCGAGGACGGCACCCTCGTGGTGGTCAGCCACGGCGGCACGATCCGCACCACCATCGGGCGTCTCCTCGGTCTGGAGTCCCAGCACTGGGAGAGTCTCGGCGGCCTCTCCAACTGCTGCTGGTCCGTGCTCGGCGAGGGCGCCCGCGGCTGGCGCCTGCTGGAACACAACGCCGGCACGCTGCCGGAACCGGTGCTCGGCGACGACGACTGAGCGGCCCTCCAGGGCCCCGACCCCGGATTTCACTTTCCGGCAGGTCGCAGGCTAAAGTTCTTCTTGTTCGCCCGCCGAGCGGGAAGAACACGCGGGGCTATAGCTCAGTTGGTAGAGCGCCTGCATGGCATGCAGGAGGTCAGGAGTTCAATTCTCCTTAGCTCCACAGATCGACACTCTTGAGTTGTCAAGGATCGAGAGTCGTCCACGATCGAATCGATGAGATCCCATCCCTTTCAGGGGTGGGATCTTTTCGTCGCTGTCAGCGCCTGCGCGCGGAGCCGAGTCTCCTCGTCGGCCGGGGTGTAGACCACGATCCGGCACTCCGGCATGCCGTTGACCGACAACGACACCGACGTCATCCGCATCTCGCCCACCTCCGCGTGCCGGAACGTCTTCACGCGCCGCCCCGGCTCCGCAACGTCCCCGCTCCTCCACAGCCGCGCGAAGAGCGGACTCGCCGCCGACAGCCCGCGTATGAACTCCTCCCAGGCGGGCTCGCCGGTATGCACCCCGTAGGCCGAGCGCAGCGTCGCCACCATCACCGGCAGCTCCGTCTCCCGGTACAGCAGCGGGCACTCCTCCTCCGGCACCGTGAACAGCTTCCACAGCGCGTTCGGCATCGGGCCCGGCGACAGCGGCTCCAGCCAGAACACCGTCCGGTAGGGGGAGTTGGTGGCGAGGATGTCGTACCGCGAGTTGTAGACCACCGCCGGGCGCGGCTCCAGGGCGTCGAGGATGCCCTGGATCTCAGGCCCCACCGACTGCACGGTCGCCTCCGGAGGATGCGCGTACGGCACCTCGGCCAGGTGGTACAGATGCTCCCGCTCCGGCGCGTCGAGCCGGAGCGTGCGGGCCACGGCGTCCAGGACCTGCGCGGAGGCGTTGATCGGGCGCCCCTGTTCGAGCCACGTGTACCAGGTGACGCCCACTCCGGAGAGCTGGGCGACCTCCTCGCGGCGCAGTCCCGGCGTGCGCCGTCGGAAGCCCGGCGGCATGCCGACGTCGTGCGGTGTCACCCTGGCACGCCTGCTGCGCAGAAACGCGGCCAGCTCGGGCCGGCGGCGCTGTGTCGTCCCCATCTCCGTCGTCACATCCCCCATGTTCGGCGCCCGACTTGGTCCCTGCCAGGTGCTGCCGGTACCAGCATCAGCGGGCTCTCGGCACCCGTACCGGAGCGCCCCCACGCTCGACGGCATGACGACAACACCCCGTACGGAACCGGATTCCGCACCCGTTCCAACTCCTGCCACCAGTAAAGACCCTGGCACTGACAATCGCCGCGGGCCGATGCTCGCGGTGCTGCTCGCGGCCTTGTTCATGGCGCTGCTCGACGTGTTCATCGTGAACGTCGCCGCCCCCACCATCGGCACCGAACTCCACGCCTCCGGCGCCGACTTGCAGCTCGTGATCGCCGGTTACACCATCACGTACTCGGTGCTGCTGATCACCGGCGCCCGGTTCGGCGACCGGCTCGGTCACGCCCGGGTCCATCTGGCCGGGCTCGCCCTCTTCACCGCCGCGTCGCTCGCCTGCGGTCTGGCCCAGGGCTCGACCGAGCTGATCGTCTTCCGCCTGGTCCAGGGTTCGGGCTCGGCGCTGATGATCCCTCAGGTGCTCAGCCTGATCCAGCGGCACTTCGTCGGCGAGGCCCGGATGCGGGCGCTCGGCGTCTACTCGGCGGTCATCGCCGTCGGCGCCGCGGCCGGGCAGATTCTGGGCGGTGTCCTCGTCAGCGCCGATCTGTTCGGCACGAGCTGGCGGCCGGTGTTCCTCGTCAACGTGCCCGTGGGCGTCGTACTCCTGTTCCTCGGCAGGCGCGTGCTGCCGAGGGACGCTGGGGCGCCGGAGCGCGCGCGGGCCTTCGACGTGCCGGGGCTGGTGCTGCTCGCCTCGGCGGTCTCGCTGCTGACGGTGCCGCTGGTGCTGGGGCAGGAGGAGGGCTGGCCGCTCTGGTCGTGGCTGTCGCTGATCGCGGCGGCGGTCCTCTTCGCGTCGTTCTGCGTCTACGAGTCCCGGCTCGCCCGGCGCGGGGGAGCCCCGCTGATCGCCCCGCGTGTGCTGCGTCACCCGGGCATGGGTCTCGCCGTCTTCCGGATCCTGGCCGTGATGGCCGTCAACGCCGGTTTCCTGTTCGCGCTCACCCTGCACGTCCAGGGGAGCCTCGGCTTCAGCGCGCTGCGCGCCGGTCTCACCTTCGCGCCGACCGCGCTCGTCTTCGGGGCGGTCGGCCTGACCTGGCGAAGGTGGCCGGCGGCCTGGCAGCGGGCGCTGACCCCGCTCGGTTTCGTGATCACGATCCCGGCCGTGGCGGGAGTCGGGCTGGCGTTCGAAGGCGGCGGCCGCGGCGGGGCCGTACTGTACGTGGCGTACGTCGGCGTGGGGGCCGGGCTCGCGCTCGCCTTCAGTCCGACGCTGACCCGGGCCCTGGCCACCGTGCGGCCCGAGGACGCGGCGGACGCCAGCGGTCTGCTGTCCACGGTCGCGCAGCTGGGTCAGCTGATCGGGGTCGCGGTTTTCGGCACACTGTTCTTGAACCGGCTTGAGTCACTTGGGGCCCCGGGGGCGTATACCTCTGCGGAGGCGCTTTTGGCGTGCATGTTCGCGCTGGCGGGGACGGCCGCGGTGGGTGCCGTGTCCGGACTGGTACTGAGGCGTCGCTGACCGTATTGGTCCGGCCGTGGCAGAATCAAACGGCCGGAAGGGGGCGCGGCCCGACGGGAGGGAGTAGCGATGCCTGCGAGCATCATCGAGGAGGTCGACCACCTCTTCGATGCGGCGTTGATACGGGATACGATCACCCGCCTGAGCTGCCCTTCCTGCGGTTCCGCCCACGTGGCCCAAGTCCTTGGTGACAACGGCGGAGTTTCCTACGTGTGCACGGCCTGCGGCCACAGCTGGAGCTGATCGATGGGTGCACACAGGCGAAAGTGCGACTGGTGCGGCAGTGGGACGCCGATCGTCCGTGACATGGAACCGGTGAATCCCGACTACCAGTACTGGTGCGAGGAGTGCGCGCGGGCGCTGATCATAAAAGGCGATCCGATCGAGACGTACCGCGAACTTGAGGGCGAGCCGATCTACGGTCGACTCCTGGAAGAGCACTGCACGTTGAAACGGTTCTATTCCTTCGTCACCGCTTGACCCCGGCCGGGACCCCGCGAGGAGGTCCCGGCGATCACGGTCACGGTGACGGGGACGGAAACGATTTGGTGGTCCAGAGGGTCCACCGGTAATGTTTGCGTCGCGGCCGGGGAGACCCGGTAGCACACCGCGCGGGGCTATAGCTCAGTTGGTAGAGCGCCTGCATGGCATGCAGGAGGTCAGGAGTTCAATTCTCCTTAGCTCCACAGAAGTCGAAGGCGGGTCATCCGATGGGATGACCCGCCTTCGGTGTGTTCAGGGGGAGTTGGCGCCGTTCACGGAACAGCGGGCCGCCCTCTTCTTAAGAAGGCGGCCCGCTGTTCGTGTGCTCAGCGGCCCAGGGCCCGCCGGCCGCGGCCCTGGGACAGGACCGGCAGGTTGCGGGACGGGCCCTTGTCCCGCGCGGTCTCCTCCTCCAGGCGCAGGGCGAGCGCCGGGCAACGGCGCACCGCGCGGAGCGCCTTCGCCTCCGCGTACCGCGGCACCTGGGCCTGCGCGACGGTGGGGAAGCCGTCGGCGCCGAGTTCGAAGACCTCGGGGAGGATGTCCGCGCACAGGCCATGGCCCCGGCACAGCGTCCAGTCGACGTAGATCTTCTGACGGCTGGGACCGTTGTCCTCGGGCTCCGCGCCGCTCGTGATGCCCGCGGGGAGCTGGCCGCCCTCGAAGAGCGGCAGAACGCCCTCCACGGGCCTTCCGCAGCCGTTTCCGAGGACGTGGGCGGCGAGGTCGTCCGTGAACGCCTTGATGGTCGACTCCAGGAACATCGCGGAGCCGTCCGGGTGCGAGCACGCGCCGCGCCGCTTCACGGCCTTGGCGACCTGCTTGAGCGCCTCCAGGGCGGCCGGGCCGCCGCCGTTGAGGATGTCCTCCATGCCGCGTGCGGCGGCGGGCAGACCGAGGTAGCAGGGACCGCACTGTCCCGCGCTCTCGTCGGCCAGCCACTGGGCCACGCGCAGCGACTCGCCCAGGGGGCAGGTCTCCTGGGTGATCGGCATGATGGCGCCCGCGCCGAGCGCACCGCCCACCGCGTCCAGGGAGTTGCGGGAGACGATCGCCTCGTTGACCGTCGCCGCGTCGATCCACTTGCCGTGGTAACCGCCCGTCAGCACACCCTGGGGGACCGGCGGGGCGCCGGCCAGCTGCAGGACGTAGCGCAGCGGCACACCTGTGGGGACCTCGATCACCATGGGGCGGGCGACCGCTCCGGAGACCGTGAGCATGACGGTGCCGGGCTCGTCGTAGAGGCCGGTGTTGCCGTAGCGCTCGGGGCCGATGCGGGCGGCGATGGCGAGTTGGGCGAACGTCTCGGCGTTCGACAGCAGGGTCGGGGCGCCACCGACGCCGTTCTGGGAGGCGCTGACCTTGCGGCCGGGCGGGATGGCCGGGCCGCCGTCGATCGAGCGGATCAGCGACGCGGCGGCGCCGGTGACCATGCGGACCGGGTTGCGCTGGACGAACGCCTTCAGTGCCGAACGGCGGGTGTTGCTCAGGCCGCGCTCCGAGAGCGCGGCCTCCATGGAGCGCTGCGTCGACTCACGGGTGACCCCCACCACGAGCGTGCGGGCACCCAGGGCCTCGGCGACCAGCAGCGCGCCGTCCAGGATGAGGTGCGGGGCGCGGTTGATGAGCACCGTGTCCTTGCGGCAGGCCGGCTCGTCCTCGCTGCCGTTGACGACGACGACCGGTCGTACGCCGCGTTTGATCGCCGCTTCGGCGACCGAGCGCAGCTTCTTGTGGAAGGGGAAGCCCGCGCCGCCGCGGCCCTTCAGGTTGATGGCCTCGGAGAGCTTCGCGAGCTGCTCCCCGCCCATCGGTTCGAGCGGCCCGTGCACCTTCAGGTGCATGGGCAGGTCGAGTCTCTCGACAAGGTCGAAGCCCGATGTGAGCTGAGGAAGCCCGACCACGCGGACTTCTGGGACGTCGGGCAGGGCCTCGTTCACCTATAGCCTCCGGAAGGCGTGTTCCAAGGTTCGCCCGAGCCACCCTGCGCGTCGAAGTCGTACGACGCGTTGGGTGTTTGATCAGTGGCGGGACCGCTGTTGTACGTGTCATTGGGGTTGTACGTACCGGAGGTGCCGTTCGACTCACCGGTGGGGTACACGTATCCCTCCCCGTAGCCGCCCGCGCCCGAATTGTTGTTGTACGTAGGGATGTTGTACCCGGTGTCCTGGAGCGGGTCGTAGGCCGACGGGGGCGCCTCCCCGACAGGCGGCGGCGACGGGACCGGCCAGCTCCCGGAGGTGCTGCCGCCGCTGTCCGCGCGCGGGACCGCCTGCGTGCTCTGCATGTCCATCGGCACGTTCATGCGCGAGGTCTGGTCGGTGACGAACGGCATCTGACCGGTGGACTCCGGCGAGGCGGTGCGGTAGGCGGCCGCGAAGCTGTTCGTGTCGGCCTCCGGGGTCATGGACCTCGTCTCGTAGGCGCCGGCGGGGTCCACGCGCGGCATCGACCCGGTCTCGGTGAACGAGGGCTGCCGCTCGGCCCGTCGGCCCTCGGCCGGGCGCCGGCTCTCGAAGCCCGGCAGCGTGGACTCGCCCACGCGGCCCCGGCTCGCGTCCAGTTCGTCCAGGCCCGGCCGCTCCTCGTTGCCCAGGAGCCTGGCGACCTTGTCGGCGAACCTCCGCTTGAACGGGCGCGGCGCCGAGCGCAGGGCGAGCGCAGCGGCGACCCCGACCAGGCACAGCTCGTACGAGATCATGAAGAAGGGCTTCGCCGCGCGGCCCGCGAACAGGCCGTGGATCAGTGCCGCGCACCAGGCCGGGTAGGCCAGCATGTGCATCGCGCGCCAGCGGGCGGCGACCGGCGCGGGGGACGCGAACTGGTTGCGCAGGGCGCCGGTGATGCCCACGAAGATCATGAGCAGGCCGCCCAGGGAGCCGAGGCCGATGAGCCCGGCGCTGCCCTTTACACCGAGGCTGAAGGGGATCAGCGCGGCGATCAGGATGGTGTGGTCGAGCGCCAGCTTGACCGTGATGTGCACCACGAGGAACGCGATCGAGCCGACGGCGGTCACCCGGTGGATGCCCTGCGCCACGATCCGCTGGCGGATGTTGAGGATGACCCGGTCCTGGGCGACCAGCCCCCAGATCACCGAGCAGGAGAGGGAGACGAGCGAGAGAACGCCCGCACCGAAGTTGAGGAAGTCCTGTACCTGGCTGCCTCCGGCCAGCACGAACACGGGTATGAAGATCAGGACGACGAGGCTCACCACGCCATAGGCCGAGCGGCCCGGCTTGGGGAGCGAACTGGTACTACGACGAGCGTTCATGGGGGCAACTCCGAGCAGTATCGGGAAAGCGGTCCCGCTGCCGAACTCTAAGTGGCTCCATACCGGTGGGTACGAGGTTTGAGTTATTGCGTTGTTATCAAACGACAATGCGCTTGCTGTGATGTCCCGTAGTGGGTGGTACGCGAAGGTAATCCTTGAACGGGAGTCAGTCCACGCCGGTGTGGACAGGGTGCCAAGGGTGATACGGAAGCGCGTCGCGTTGTGCTCAAGGGCTGCGGTACTCTGACGCCATGCGTGCCGTACGCCTTCTGCTTAGCGAGCCGCGCTGATCAGTCCCGACCACCGGTGAACGGTGAGGTCGGAATCAGCGCGGCGTCCCCTCCTGTGCGAGGGGATTTTTCATTTGCTGGATGTCACATGGTGAATGTCACAGCCTGAATGTCGCAGCCGCTGGCAGAGACGATCGATGGAGCTTTGAGGATCATGAGCGAGACGAACCCCGCTGCCGCCGCCGAGGTGGTCGCCCCGCACCGCTACACGGCCGCGATGGCCGCGGACATCGAGGCACGCTGGCAGGACTTCTGGGATGCCGAGGGCACCTATGAGGCGCCGAACCCGACCGGTGACCTGGCCGGCGACCCCGAACTGGCCGCCCGCCCCAAGAAGTTCATCATGGACATGTTCCCGTACCCCTCCGGTGCGGGCCTGCATGTCGGCCACCCCCTGGGCTACATCGCCACCGATGTGTTCGCCCGGTTCCAGCGGATGACCGGCCACAACGTGCTGCACACCCTGGGCTTCGACGCCTTCGGCCTGCCGGCCGAGCAGCACGCCGTCCAGACGGGCGAGCACCCCAGGGTCACCACCCTGGCCGCCATCACCAACATGAAGTCCCAGCTGCGCGCGCTGGGCCTGGGCCACGACAAGCGCCGGTCGTTCGCCACGATCGACCCCGAGTACTACAGGTGGACCCAGTGGATCTTCCTGCAGATCTTCAACTCCTGGTACGACGACGAGGCCGGCAAGGCCCGCCCGATCGCCGAGCTGATCGCCCAGTTCGAGACCGGTGAGCGTGCCGTACCGGGGCACGCGCGCGCGTGGCCCGAGCTGAGCGCCACCGAACGCGCCGACGTCCTGGGCGAGTTCCGCCTGGCGTACGCCTCCGACGCGCCCGTCAACTGGTGCCCCGGCCTGGGCACAGTGCTGGCCAACGAGGAGGTCACCGCCGACGGCCGCTCCGAGCGCGGCAACTTCCCCGTCTTCAAGGCCAAGCTGCGCCAGTGGAACATGCGCATTACCGCCTACGCCGACCGGCTGCTGGCGGACCTGGAGGAGCTGGACTGGCCCGAGGCCATCAAGCTGCAGCAGCGCAATTGGATCGGCCGCTCCGAGGGCGCCCGCGTCGACTTCCCCGTCGACGGGGAGAACATCACCGTCTTCACCACCCGCCCCGACACCCTGTTCGGCGCGACCTACATGGTGCTGGCGCCCGAACACCCGCTGGTCGACAAGTTCACCCCGGCCACCTGGCCCGAGGGCACCCACGACGTGTGGACCGGCTCGCACGCCACCCCGGGGGAGGCCGTCGCCGCGTACCGCGCGCAGGCCGGCACCAAGTCCGACGTGGAGCGGCAGGCCGAGGCCAAGGACAAGACCGGCGTCTTCACCGGCGCGTTCGCCACCAACCCGGTCAACGGCGACCGGATCCCCGTCTTCATCGCCGACTACGTACTGATGGGCTACGGCACCGGCGCGATCATGGCCGTCCCCGCGGGCGACCAGCGCGACTTCGACTTCGCGCGCGCCTTCGAGCTGCCGATCACCTGCATCGTCGAGCCCACCGACGGCCGCGGCACCGACACGTCCACCTGGGAGAACGCCTTCGGGTCCTACGACGCGAAGATCATCAACTCCTCGAACGACGACATCTCCCTGGACGGCCTGCCCGTCGCCGAGGCCAAGGCCCGCATCACGGAGTGGCTGGCCCGCAAGGGCATCGGCGAGGGCACCGTCAACTTCCGCCTGCGCGACTGGCTGTTCAGCCGTCAGCGCTACTGGGGCGAGCCCTTCCCGATCGTCTACGACGAGGACGGCATCGCGCACTCGCTGCCCGAGTCGATGCTGCCCCTGGAGCTGCCGGAGGTCGAGGACTACTCGCCGCGCACCTTCGACCCGGACGACGCGAACACGTCCCCGGAGACGCCCCTGTCGCGCAACGAGGACTGGGTCGCCGTCACCCTGGACCTGGGCGACGGCCGCGGCCCCCAGAAGTACCGCCGCGAGACCAACACTATGCCGAACTGGGCCGGTTCCTGCTGGTACGAACTGCGCTACCTGGACCCGCACAACGACCAGAAGCTGGTCGACCCGGCCATCGAGCAGTACTGGATGGGCCCCCGCGCGGGCATGCCGCACGGCGGCGTCGACCTGTACGTCGGCGGCGCCGAGCACGCCGTACTGCACCTGCTGTACGCGCGCTTCTGGTCCAAGGTGCTGTTCGACCTGGGGCACATCTCGTCCCCGGAGCCGTTCCACAAGCTGTTCAACCAGGGCATGATCCAGGCCTACGTCTACCGGGACAGCCGCGGCTTCCCGGTGCCGGCCGCCGAGGTGGAGGAGCGCGACGGCGCCTACTACTACCAGGACGAGAAGGTCTCCCGACTGCTGGGCAAGATGGGCAAGTCCCTGAAGAACGCGGTCACTCCGGACGAGATCTGCGACGAGTACGGCGCCGACACCCTGCGCCTGTACGAGATGGCCATGGGCCCGCTGGACGTGTCCCGGCCGTGGGACACGCGCGCGGTAGTGGGCCAGTACCGGCTGCTGCAGCGGCTGTGGCGCAACGTCGTCGACGAGACGACCGGCGAGGTCACCGTCGTCGACACCGAGCCCGACGAGGACACGCTGCGTGCCCTGCACAAGGCGATCGACGGCGTCCGGCAGGACCTGCAGGGGCTGCGCTTCAACACGGCCATCGCCAAGATCACCGAGCTGAACAACCAGCTGACGAAGGCGGGCGGCGCGGTGCCGCGTTCCGTCGCCGAGTCGCTGGTGCTGCTGATCGCGCCGCTGGCCCCGCACGTCGCCGAGGAGCTGTGGCGCAAGCTGGGCCACACCGACACGGTCGTCCACCAGGACTTCCCGGTCGCCGACCCGGCGTACGTCGTGGACGAGAGCGTGACCTGCGTCGTGCAGATCAAGGGCAAGGTCAAGGCCCGGCTGGAGGTCTCCCCGACGATCTCCGACGCCGAGCTGGAGAAGGTCGCGCTGGCCGACGAGAAGGTCGTCGCCGCTCTGGAGGGCGCGGGCATCCGCAAGGTCATCGTGCGGGCGCCGAAGCTGGTCAACATCGTTCCGGCGTAGTTCTGCGCAGCCCTTCGCCGGGGTCGGGGCGAGGGCCTCGGTGTAGTTCTTCGCGGGGTCGGGGCGGCTGCCTCGGGGTAGTCCCCTACGGGCAGGTCCAGGGTTCCTGTGGAACTCCGGACCTGCCCGTAGCGTTTACCGTTGAAGAGCGGCGCGGTGTGTGCCGCCCGGAGCCGGTGGAGGAGCGTTGGAAGCCGTGATCACAGTCTTCGCCCTTCTCTTCCTGCTGTTCGTGGTCGTGGGCGGCTACGCGGCGGTCAAGGCGATCGGCGCGGCCAAGCGCGGCGTCGACCGCACGGTCGCGCAGGCCCGGCGCTCGGTCGAGGACCACACCCTGCGCGCCAAGTCCTTCGCCCAGCCCGGCCCCCAGGGACAGGTGGCCCAACTCCGGCTGGCGCTGCGCACATCGATGCGCGCGACCCAGGACGCGCTGCACGCGGGCGTGCCCGAGGACGAGTCGCTCAAGGAGTCCCTGGGCCTCTTCCAGCGGCTCAGTGCCCACGGCCGTGAACTCGACGGCGAGCTCAGGCGCCTGGAGTCCGAGCCGGACCGCAGGACACTCGCCGAGCGGCTGCCCGCCCTGCGTGAGCGCACCGAGCGCATCACGAAGTCGGCGGACTCGCTGCGCTGGGCGGCCCGCGACCGCGCCGGCCGCTTCGCGGAGGACGACCTGGACACGCTGAGCGCCCAGATAGACATGGAGGCCGGTGCCCTCCGCCACTGGACGAAGGCGGAGCACACGACACCGCCGTGGCCGGACGCCCCGCCCGCCGACGCCATGACGGGCCGGCAGACCTGGCCGGAACCCCCGCGCTCCCGTCCCGCCGCCGAGGAACCTGCCCCGTCCGCCATCACCCCGCCAGGACGGCGTCCCCCTTACCCCTGGCAGAAGAAAGCCCGCCCCGAGAGCACGACTTGATCGCGCGGCACGGTGTGCGTGTGCGAAGTGTGGTGATCCGGCCGGTTCCGGCCCAGGTGAAAGGGGTCGGGCTGCCGCCCGGCCGCTACGGCAGGTAACCTCCAGCTCATGTCCCGCCATGTCGCGATCGTCACCGATTCAACGGCCTACCTGCCGCCGCTGACGATGGAGCGCCACGGCATCACAGCGGTACCGCTGACCGTGGTCCTCGGAGACCGGGCGTTCGAAGAAGGCACCGAGATCTCCACCCGCTCCCTGGCCCAGGCCCTGCAGAAGCGCCGCCCGGTCACCACCTCGCGCCCCAGCCCGCAGCTCTTCGCGGAGACCTATCGCAAGGTCGCCGAGTCCGGTGCCACCGGCATCGTCTCCCTCCACCTCTCCGCCGAACTCTCGGGCACCTACGACGCGGCGGTCGTCGCCGCGCGTGAGGCACCGGTGCCGGTGCGGGTCGTGGACACCGGGATGGTCGCGATGGCGCTCGGCTTCTGCGCCCTCGCAGCGGCCGAGGCGGCGGAGGCGGGCGGCACGGTGGACGAGGCGGTCACGGCCGCGGAGAAGCGGGCCGCCGGCACCTCCGCCTACTTCTACGTCGACACCCTCGACTATCTGCGCCGCGGCGGCCGTATCGGCGCGGCGCAGGCCCTGTTGGGCTCCGCCCTCGCCGTGAAGCCGCTGCTTCAGCTGGAGGGCGGACGCATCGAACTCCTGGAGAAGGTACGGACGGCGTCGAAGGCGATCGCCCGGCTTGAGGAGCTCGCGGCGGACCGGGCGGGCAGTGCGCAGGTCGACATCGCCGTTCACCATCTCTCCGCGCCTGAGCGGGCGTCGGCGCTCGCGGATCGGTTGCGGGCGCGGGTGCCGGGACTGGCCGATCTGCATGTGAGTGAGGTCGGGGCGGTGATCGGGGCGCATACCGGGCCCGGGTTGTTGGGGGCTGTGGTTTCGCCTCGGTGACGGGGTTTGCCGGGACGGTGCCTTGGGCGGGTGGCGCTCGTTCGGGTGATGGAGTTATCCACAACTGGGCGGTCGTCCCCGGGAATTGACCAAGATCATCACGAAGTCGCGGAATGTCCGATCCTCGGCGCATGGCACTTCGATCACGCTCACACACAGCGACTGCGACCAGCGGCCCGGGCCGCTGGTCGCAGTCGCTGTGTGTGAGCGTGATCG
>NZ_JBXVPZ010000067.1:0-30797 GCF_057961495.1 Streptomyces sp. P5F9
GTGCTGGCCGACTGACCGCTCCGGTGGGGGGATATACGGCTTCGCCGCCGGGGGGAGGGTCGATGGGCCGTCGTTCCAGTGCCGCGCCGTTGGGGCTGGTCGCGCCCGCGCGGCGGAGCCGCATATCGACACAGCCCCGCGCCCCTTGGGGCGCGCCGCCTTGGCGTGCCCCAAGGCGGCGCCCGGTCCGCTTCGGTCCTCGGGACTAGGACCGGAGGTGGGCGGCGCTTCCGCCTCCGGTCCGTTCTGCGGACGCAGTTCCGCGCCTAGCGTGCTGGGCATGGACACGAGCGGAACGCTGGAAGAAGCATTCGGACGACTGCACTCCACCGGGCCCGAGCGCGCGGGCTGGCTCAGCAACCACGCCCCGATGGTCGCCGAGGCGCTCGCCGCGCACGGGCAGGCGGGAGCCGTCCACCGTTGGCTCGATCTCTACCGGGACAGGCTGGAGGACTTCCCCGATCCGGCGGCTCCCGTCACGGACGCCAACTGGCCTGTCGCGCTGGGCGATCCGCGCCGGGCCGCCGACTGGATCGGCTACTTCTCCCGGGCTCTCGCCGAGCGGCCCTGGCAGGACGTGCTCGCCGTGTGGTGGCCGCGGCTGCTGCCCGGGATCGCCGCGGGCGCCACCCACCCGGTCATCCGCGTCGGGCATGCCGTACGGGCCCTCGGGGTGGAGGAGAACGAGCCCCGGCGTACCGAACTCGCGCACGGGCTCGGCTATTGGGCGGCGCGGCACCAACCCGTCTCGGGCATCGCGGAGTTGCCCGCCGGTCCCACCGCCGCCGGTGCCCTCGACGCCGTGCCGCCGATCGCGGGAGGGGCGGCCGGGTTCCGGGCGCGGCTGGACACCGTACGTGAACTGCCCGTCTGGGCGGGCGGGGTGAGCGATCCGGATGTGGCGCGGGAGCGGCTCACCGAGTTGGTGCGCGCGGCCACGCATCGTTACGCCACCCACGGTCACGGCGAGCCGACCATGCTGGTGCACGCGGCGACGGCGCCCAACGCCGTGCTGCGCGCCCTGGACGCGCTCCCCCGTGAGCTGTGGGCGCCGAGTCTGCACGCGGCGTGGACAGCCTCGGCTGCCGTCACCGCGATGTACACCCCGGCAGAAGCGGTCGACTACGTTCCGCCCTCGCGGGTTACGGCCGAAGAGGTGATGGAGCGGGCCCTGGAGCATGGGGACGAGCACGTGATCAAGTTGACGGACACGGCCCTGGATGTCGGGGACGAGCGGGCTCTCGCCGCCGCGCTGCGGGCCGTGGAGATCAGTGAGCCCCTTGTGCGAGGCCGGGCCTGAACCTGTTGCCAGGTGTGCCCATCGGTCAACACGGGCATGCCGGACGGTCTATCGTGTCCGCATGTCCGTGCCCGAACTGATCCGTATCGTCTCCCGCGACTCGCCCATGGCGCTGGCCCAAGTGGAGCGTGTGCGCGCCGAGTTGGCCGTCCTTCATCCGCAGGTGCGCACCGAGGTCGTGCCGGTCAAGACGACCGGTGACAAGTGGATGGGCGATCTGGCCCTGGTCGAGGGCAAGGGGGCGTTCACCAAGGAGGTGGATGCCGCGCTGCTCGCCGGAGCGGCGGATCTCGCGGTGCACTGTGTGAAGGACGTGCCCGCCGACCGTCCGCTGCCGGCCGGTACGACGTTCGCCGCGTTCCTGAAGCGGGACGACATCCGCGACGCCCTGGTCCACCCGGGCGGGCTGACCCTCGACGAACTGCCGCCGGGGACGCGGATCGGCACCTCGTCGGTCCGGCGGGTCGCCCAACTCGCGGCCACGCACCCGGAGTTGCAGTGCGTGCCGTTCCGCGGCAACGTCAACCGGCGGCTGGAGAAGCTCGCCGCGGGTGAGGCCGACGCGCTGCTGGTCGCGATGTCCGGCCTGGACCGCATCGACCGGCGCGACGTGATCAGCGAGGTGCTGTCCCCGGAGGTGATGATGCCGCCGATCGGCGCGGGGATCCTCGCCCTGCAGTGCCGTGAGGGCGACACCGACGTCATCGACACGGTCAGCGGGCTCGGTCACCCGGAGACGCATCGGGAGGCGACCGCGGAGCGCATGTTCCTGCACGTCCTCCAGGGGCACTGCAACAGCCCGATCTCCGGGTACGCGCAGGTGGACCGGAGCGGTGAACTGTCGCTGCGCGCCTGCGTGTTCACCCCGGACGGCAAGACCCGGCTCAACGCCCACGAGTGGGCGGGCCGCCTCGACCCGGCGACGCTGGGCACGTCGGTGGCGGTGGCGCTGCTGCGGCAGGGTGCCCGGGAGATCATCGACGGCATCCCGCACTGACCTCGGGAGTCTCCGGGGGAGGCGGGCCACGCCTGGTCCCGGAGTCTCAGGGAGTGCCGGGTTCCGCCTGGTCCCGGAGGAACTTGCTCACCTGGTGCGCCAGGCCGTCCCGCCCCACGCCGGCGGCGACGGCCGCCTCGCACAGACCGATGCCGCCCGCCCACAGGCGCCGTTCGGTCCACTCCTCCTCCACCCGCAGCTGGACCTGTACGTCCACCTGCTTCAGCGAGGCCTCGGGACCGGCCGCGTAGACGACGGCTGTGGCGCGGCGCAGCGGATAGACGTCGAAGCCCTCGATGAACTGCGAGCTGCGCCAGTCGATGAAGGCGCTCTCACCGTCCGGGCCGACCCTGACGTCGATCTGGCCGTCCTCCAGGTGGATGCCGTAGAGCCGCGCGCCGCGGTTCTCGACGGTGACACGGAGCGTGAAATAGGTCAGCCCTTCGGCCGCGTCGTCGCGTCCGCGTGGCGGCTCGGCGGCGGCCAGGCTGTGGACGCGGACACGCAGACCGGCATGTTCGTCGTACTCCTGCCAGTCCCCGACCACGTTCGGCTCGTACACAGTGCACCCTCTCGACCTCAGAGAGCTGCTTCCTATCTGTGTGCTCAGCGCACTGTCAAATGAGCAGAATGCGCTGTGGCCAGCGTTTTCGTCCGCTTGATCACTGATCAAGCCGTGCGCAGGAAGAATCCGTTTTCCGGCCGTCGAATCCTGGTCGGGAGCGTGCCGCACATCACGTCCCGTCCAAGATCAGCGAGCGAGGCGTCCGAGCAGGGAGGAAGCGGCCGCGATGCCCAGCGCCGCGGCCACAAGCAACACGGCGAAGTCGGTGCCTACATGGGACGGGGTGCCGAGCAGGAGCCCGCGCAGCGCGTCCACTTCGTAGCTCAGCGGGTTCACCTTGCTCACCGCCTGCAGCCAGCCCGGCATGATCGCCACCGGGTAGAGGGCGTTGGAGCCGAAGAACAGCGGCATGGTGATCGCCTGGCCGAAACCCATCAGCCGGTCCCTGCTGAGCACGATGCCGGCGATGGTCATCGACAGACAGGAGAAGAAGGCCGAGCCGAGGATGACGATCGCCCCGACACCGATCAGCTTCAGCGGGTTCCAGGTCAGCGCGACTCCGAGGATCGCGGCGATGACGACCACGACGACGGCCTGGATCAGCGACTTCACACCGGCCGCGAAGGCCTTGCCGGTGATCAGTGCCGAGCGCGGGGTGGGGGTGACGAGGAGCTTGTTGAGGATGCCCGCGTCACGCTCCCAGATGATCTGGATGCCGTAGAAGATGGCGATGAACATCGCGGACTGGGCGATGATGCCCGGGGCGAGGTAGTCGATGTACGGGATGCCGCCGGTGGGGATCGCCTTGATGCGGGTGAAGGTCTGGCCGAAGATCAGCAGCCACAGGGCGGGTTGGACGGCGCGGGTGTACAACTCGGTGCGGTCGTGGCGGAGTTTCTGGAGTTCGACCGCGCACATCGCGATGACACGGGCGGGCAACAGCCGCCAGCCTGCCCGGGGTTGGGGCGGGGTGAGCAGAAGGTTCAGGTCGTTCTCACGGGCTGGGTCAGCCGACGCGGTTCGCGGTGCGGCGGGTGCTTCGGACATCGCGGAAACCTCCTGACTGGTCTTCGAGACCGCTGCCGGCTATGTCCCGGAAGACGTCCTCAAGGGTGGGCAGCGGATCGGTGGCGGGCGCTCCGTCGGCGCGCCGGCGTTCGCCGAGGCCCTCGCGGAGCTGCTCCGGGGTGCCCAGGGCGCGGATGCGGCCGCGGTGCATGAGGCCGACGCGGTCGCAGTACTGGTCGGCCTCGTCCATGTAGTGGGTGGTGACCAGGACGGTCATGCCGGTGGCCTCGCGCACGGCGTTGATGTGCTCCCACACGCTGGTGCGGGCGATCGGGTCGAGGCCGATCGTGGGCTCGTCGAGGATGAGCAGGCGGGGCGCGCTGACCAGGGCCTGCGCGAGTTCGAGGCGGCGGACCATGCCGCCGGAGTAGGTGTTGGCGAGCCGGTCGGCGGCGTCGGTGAGGTCGACCGCCCGCAGCGCCTGGGCGACGCGCGCGGCGCGTTCCTTGCGCGGGACGTCGAAGACGCGGGCGAAGAGAGCGACGTTCTCGCGGCCGGTGAGCCCGCTGTCGGCGGACAGCTGCTGCGGGACGTAGCCGAGCATGCGGCGCACGGACATCTGTTCCTTGGCCGTGTCGTGGCCGAAGACGTGCACCATGCCCGCCGGGACCGGGAGCAGGGTGGTGATACAGCGGATGGCCGTGGTTTTTCCGGCGCCGTTGGGGCCGAGCAGTCCGAAGACCTCGCCCTCCCCCACGGACAGGTCGAGCCCGTCCACCGCGGTCGTCTCGCCGAAGGAATAGGCGAGCCGGGTGCAGCTGACGGCTGCGGACCGCCCGGCGGCGGTGGCAGTGCTGGTATCGCTGTCGGTGTCCGTCGTCATGACTCCTCGGCCTCCTCGTGCAGATTGACGGCCAGCCGGCGCAGGGCCGGGATCGCCGCGCGCAGCGCGTCCCGGTCCGCCTGGTCGAGACGGTCCACCTGGCCGCGGACGAGAGCCGCGCGCCGCGCGTGCCAGTCGCCGAGGCGTGTCTTGGCCGTCCCGGTGAGCTGGAGGCGGGCGGCGCGCCGGTCGGCGGGGTCCGTCTCGCGGATCAGGAAGCCGTCCCGGGCGAGCTGGTTGACGAGCGTCGACACCGAGTTGCTCGCGAGGAACAGCTCCTTGGCCGCGTCCGAGATGCCGATACCGGGCCGGACCTCGACCAGCCGCAGCAGCTCCACCTCGGCGCCGCGCAGGCGCGGCAGGGTCATCTCGCTGCGCAGTCGCCTGCGGATCAGCCGCTGGACACCGACGAGCGCGTCGGCCAGCTCTTCCGGGAATTTCTCCGTCTCCACACTCGTAGATTACCTCTTTAGCAGAGGTAACTAACCCAAAGGGATGGTCAACACACGCGCTCGGGAGGCAGCGGGACCGCTTCCGGTTGGACACTGGTGGAGACCGGTGGCCGCCGGTCCACGAGATCGGAACGCGACTGCCATGAACCACGACAGGAAACCGACCCTCGGCGAGCCGGACGCCGTCTCCACCCGTTCGGTGTTCGGCGCCCCCTGCTGGGTGAGTCTCACGAGCCGCGATGTGGAGAACACGGAGGCCTTCTACGAGGCCGTGTTCGGCTGGAAGTGGCGCTCGGCCAGCCTCGGCGACCGCTTCCGGATCGCCACGGCGAACGACCTTCCGGTGGCCGGCCTGGCCGCGGTGGCCTCCATGTGGCAGGTCGCGGTGGCCTGGACGCCCTACTTCGCCGTACCCGACGCGGATGTGGCCGCGGCCCGGGCCCGGGAGCGCGGCGCGACGGTCGCCGTGGGCCCGCTCTCCTTCCCGCCCGGCCGCGCGGCCCTGCTCGGCGACCGGGACGGCGCGACCTTCGGGATCTGGGAGGGCGACCTCGTCGGCGGCTGGGAGACGTGGCGCCGCTCGGCCCCGGCCTTCGTCCGGCTGCACACCCGCGACGCCTTCGACGCGGCGATCTTCTACGGCGAGGTCCTCGACTGGGCCTCGGAGGACCCGGCGAGCTGCGAGGTCCAGTACGAGGGCGGCGAGGTCGTCCTGCGCAGCGGTGGAAAAGCCGTGGCCCGAATCCAGTCGGGCGCACTGGAGGCGGCCCCCGACCCGACGGTCAGGCCGCACTGGCAGGTCCACTTCGCGGTCTCGGACATCAGGTCCTGCGCGCGGGTCGCGGAGGCGCACGGCGGCAGCGTCCTGCGCGAGAACACCACCGAGGCCGTCCTGCGCGACCCCGACGGCGCCCGCTTCACGGTCACCTCCCGCGACGCCCCCTGACCCTGCCCCCCTCCCGGGCGGGCCGCGACAACAGCACGAGACTGCGCTCTTCCACGGCCATCTCGGTGCCGGCCTTGTGTTCCGTCTCGTCCGGGCTGCCCTGCGGCTCGGCGGTGTCGATCAGGGTCGTCCAGCGCTCGCCGTAGGTGACGTCGGGCAGACGAAAGCCGACGGGCTCCCAGTAGCTGTTCAGCAGGAGCAGGAAGGAGTCGTCGACGACGGGCCCGCCGTGCGGGTCGCGTTCGGCGATGGCGTCACCGTTGAGGAACACGCCCACGCAGTGCGCGTCGGAGCGCTGCCAGTCCAGGTCGGCCATCTCGCGCGCGTCGGGCAGCAGCCACACCAGGTCGGGCAGCGGCTGACCCGCGTGCACGGCGGTCTCACCGCGGAAGAACCGACGACGCCTCAGCACGGGATGCGCGGCCCGCAGCCCGATGACATACCTCGTGAAGTCGTCGAGTTCACGCTGCTCGGCGCTCAACTCCCAGTCGATCCAGGAGACTTCGTTGTCCTGGCAGTAGGCGTTGTTGTTGCCGCGCTGAGTGCGGCCCAGCTCGTCGCCGTGGCTCAGCATCGGGATGCCCTGCGAAAGGAGCAGCGTGGCAAGGAAGTTGCGCTGCTGACGGGCACGCAGCTCCAGCACGGCGGGATCGCCCGTCTCGCCCTCGGCCCCGCAGTTCCAGGACCGGTTGGTGCTCTCACCGTCCCGGTTCCCTTCCCCGTTGGCCTCGTTGTGCTTGTCGTTGTACGAGACCAGGTCACGCAGGGTGAACCCGTCGTGCGCGGTGACGAAGTTGACGCTGGCGCGCGGACGCCGACGGCTGTGCTGGTACAGGTCGGAGGACCCGGTGAGGCGGGACGCGAACTCGCCGAGCGTGTGCTCGCCGCCCCGCCAGAAGTCCCGTACGGCGTCCCGGTACTTGCCGTTCCACTCCGACCACAGCGGCGGGAAGTTGCCCACCTGGTAGCCGCCCTCGCCGACGTCCCACGGCTCGGCGATGAGCTTGACGCGGCTGATCACCGGGTCCTGCTGGATCAGGTCGAAGAACGCCGACAGCCGGTCCACCTCGTGGAACTGCCGGGCCAGCGTGGCCGCGAGGTCGAAGCGGAAGCCGTCGACATGCATCTCGGTGACCCAGTAGCGCAGTGAGTCCATGATCAGCTGAAGGACGTAGGGGTGCCGCATCAGCAGGCTGTTCCCAGTGCCCGTCGTGTCGTAGTAGTGGCCCCAATCGCCGTCCACCAGACGGTAGTAGGAGGCGTTGTCGATGCCCCGGAAGGAGAGGGTGGGGCCCTTCTCGTTGCCTTCGGCGGTGTGGTTGTAGACGACGTCGAGGATGACTTCGAGGCCGGCGGCGTGCAGCGACTTCACCATCGACTTGAACTCGGTTACCTGGCGCCCGCGTTCGCGGTGCGCGGCGTAGGCGTTGTGGGGCGCGAAGAAGCCGATGGTGTTGTAGCCCCAGTAGTTGGACAGGCCGCGGTCCTGGAGCACCCCGTCCTGCACGAACTGGTGCACCGGCATCAACTCGACGGCGGTCACCCCGAGTTGGACGAGATGCTCGACGACCGCCGGGTGCGCGAGTCCCGCGTACGTCCCCCGGAGTTCCTCGGGAACCTCCGGGTGGGTGCGGGTCAGCCCCTTCACATGGGCCTCGTAGATCACGGTGTCGGCGTACGAGCGCCGGGGCGGCCGGTCGTCGCCCCAGTCGAAGGCCGGGTCGGTGACCACGCCGAGCATGCCGTGCCCGGCGCTGTCGCCGGAAGCGGGTCCGGCCGAACGCTCGTACAGCGAGGGGTCGTTGTCGATCTGGCCGTCCACCGCCCGGGCGTACGGATCGAGGAGCAGCTTCGCCGGATTGCAACGGTGTCCGAGGGCCGGAGCCCACGGACCGCGCACCCGATAGCCGTAGCGCTGTCCCGGCCCGATCCCCGGCAGATAGCAGTGCCACACGAAGCCGTCGGCCTCGGTGAGGCGAATGTCGTGGTGTCGGCCGTCGTCGCCGACGAGGACGAGGTCGACGCGCTCGGCGACCTCGCTGAACAGGGCGAAGTTGGTGCCCGTCCCGTCGTACGCGGCCCCCAGGGGAAAGGGGTGCCCGTTCCAGACGGGCACCCCTTTCCGGGACGGGCGCGCGGTCACTTGGCGTCCTGGAGGACGCCGTGCGTCGGGCGGGCCAGCAGGGCGGCCGGCACCTCGCGGGGAAGGTCGAGCATCTCCCGCAGGCGCGGCGCCGGCGTCCTGGGCACCCTGGGGACGCGTTCGCCGCTGCGGGCGCGCTGCGAGAACCAGATCACCTTGCTTCCGGTGTCGGTGGCGCAGCAGCCCCAGCCGTCGCTCATCGCGGCGATCCGGACGAGGCAGGCGCGCAGGTCCTGGTCGGGGCGCAGATCGCGGTCGTTGTCGCCGATGGCGGTGATCAGGTGCTGGCCGTTCCACCACAGCTCTATGGACGTCTGCTTGTCCGTGGCGTGCTCGTCGATGGCCCGCAGCAGCAGCTCGGCGCCGCGACAGACGGGCTCCACGAGGATCTCCAGGTCCCACAGCCGGAGGTGGGCGGCCAGAATGCGCCTGACCTGCCCGACCCGTTCCTGACTGACGTCCACATCGAGGTGGTAGTAGCACGGCACTGCGGTCTTCATCTTCGTTGGCTCCTCACCGGCGGAACTCACGCTCCGCCTCTGCCCCCTGCGGGACCCGACCCCGAACACGAAGCGTGAGCACTGATCGCTTCTGAGTCAGCTCCAGAGTGCGAGCGCTAGGCCATTCGTGCAACACGAGCGACGGGTGAGGTAGTTGAAGAACCAACAAGACGCTGGGTCATCACCTGTGCACCATGAGTGAAAGCCTCGACTGCCGTGACGGAGCCAGGACGCTCCGGGTACGGCCGCCACCCGACGGTCGGGAACCGCGGTCCGCCGAGGCGAAAGGTGAACGGCGCCATGCTGCTACCCGCCAAAGCCGAAGTCGCCCGCCAACTGCGGCGCTATCGGGCGTGGGAACGCGTGATGCTCGCATCGCCGGGCGACCGGACGGTACGGGCCACCTTCGAGGACTCGGGCTACACCTTGTGCGTGCTGATGGGCGAACGCTGCGCGCGCGAGGCCGCGGAAGCCGCCGAGCGCTTTCTGCGCGGCAGCCAGGGCACGTACCAGCAGGAACAGAACGCCCGCCCCCGTACGACTACGGTCGTGCACGGCGGGCCGCATGTCGCCGTCGACCGGCGTTCCCCGGCGGGCAGGTAGTCCCCCTTCCGGCGCAGCTCGTACCCACGGCCGGGCGAACAGCCCGGCCTCCCGCACGACGGAGGTGAGACCCATGAACGCGACCCCGGCGGCCATCGGCCGCATTCCGGTACGTGACGTACGCCCGTCCGTGGACAGCGGCGCGCGCCCGGCGAAGGCGGTGGTCGGCGAGACGTTCCAGGTCACCGCCACCGTCTTCCGCGAGGGCCACGACACGATCGGCGCCAACGTCGTGCTCCACGACCCGGACGGCCGCCCGGGTCCGTGGACCCCGATGTGGGAACTCGCCCCCGGCAGCGACCGCTGGGGCGCGGAGGTCACTCCGGACGCGACGGGCCGTTGGTCCTACGTCGTGGAGGCCTGGAGCGACCCCGTCGCGACCTGGCGCCGGGCCGCCCGCATCAAGATCCCGGCCGGCATCGACATCGGCCTGATGCTGGAGGAGGGCGCGGAGCTGTACGCCCGAGCCGCCACCGGCGTGCCCGAGGGCCCGGCCCGCGCCACGATGCTGGCCGCCGCGGAGACGCTGCGCGACGACACGCTGCCCGTGGGGACGCGGTTCGTGGCCGCGTTGACTCCGGGGGTGGACAGGGTGCTGGAGCGGTATCCGCTGCGGGAGTTGGTGACGGTTTCCGAGCCCCGGTCTCTGGTGGTCGAGCGGGAACGCGCGTTGTACGGCGCCTGGTACGAGTTCTTCCCGCGTTCCGAGGGCACTCCGGCCCAGCCCCACGGCACGTTCCGTACGGCCGCGAAACGCCTCGACGGCATCGCCGCGATGGGCTTCGACGTCGTCTACCTACCGCCGATCCACCCCATCGGGACCACCTTCCGCAAGGGCCCGAACAACACCCTGTCCGCAGGGCGTGAGGACGTCGGCGTCCCCTGGGCGATCGGCTCACCGGAGGGCGGGCACGACGCGATCCACCCGCAGCTGGGCACCCTGGAGGACTTCGACGCGTTCGTCGCCCGGGCCGCCGAGCTGGGCATGGAGATCGCCCTGGACTTCGCGCTGCAGTGCTCCCCGGACCACCCCTGGGTGGAGAAGCACCCGGAGTGGTTCCACCACCGCCCCGACGGCACGATCGCGTACGCGGAGAACCCGCCGAAGAAGTACCAGGACATCTACCCCATCGCCTTCGACCGGGACATGGACGGCCTGATCGCCGAAACGACGCGGGTGCTGCGGCACTGGATGGACCACGGGGTGCGGATCTTCCGCGTCGACAACCCGCACACCAAACCGGTCGTCTTCTGGGAGCGGGTGATCGCCGACATCAACGGCACCGACCCGGACATCATCTTCCTGGCCGAGGCATTCACCCGGCCGGCGATGATGCACACCCTCGCGCAGATCGGTTTCCAGCAGTCGTACACCTACTTCACCTGGCGCAACACCAAGCAGGAACTCACCGAGTACCTGAGTGAGCTGTCGGGGGAAGCGGCGGCCTACATGCGGCCGAACCTGTTCGTGAACACCCCGGACATCCTGCACGAGTTCCTCCAGGACGGCGGCCGACCCGCCTTCGAACTGCGCGCGGTACTGGCCGCCACGCTGTCCCCGACATGGGGTGTCTACAGTGGCTACGAACTCTGCGAGAACGCCCCTCTCCGGCCGGGCAGCGAGGAGTACCTCGACTCGGAGAAGTACCAACTCCGGCCGCGGGACTGGGAGTCCGCCGAGCGGGAAGGACGTAGCATCGCGCCATTGCTGGGCAGGCTCAACGACATCAGGCGCCGTCACCCCTCGCTGCACCAGCTCAGGAACCTCCGCTTCCACCGGACGGACAACGACGCGCTGATCGCGTACAGCAAGACGACCGGTTCGGACACGGTTCTGGTGGTCGTCAACCTGGATCCGCGCCACACCCAGGAGGCCACGGTCTCGTTGGACATGCCGCAACTCGGCCTGGAATCAAACGAATCCATGTCGGTGTACGACGAACTGACGGGTGAGTCCTATCAGTGGGGCAGGACCAACTATGTGCGTCTGGAACCCGGCCGGGCTCCCGCGCACGTGCTCCACGTCCGGCGGTCCACTCAGAGCGGAGGGTCAAGAGCTACATGACAGTCAACGAACCGGTCCACGACACCTTCGAGGACACTCCCGCCAAGGACCGGGACCCCGAGTGGTTCAAACGCGCCGTCTTCTACGAGGTCCTGGTCCGCTCCTTCCAGGACAGCAACGGCGACGGCGTCGGTGACCTCAAAGGCATCACCGCCAAACTCGACTACCTCCAGTGGCTCGGCGTCGACTGCCTCTGGCTGCCCCCCTTCTTCAAATCCCCGCTCCGCGACGGCGGTTACGACGTCTCCGACTACACCGCCGTACTCCCCGAGTTCGGCGATCTGGCGGACTTCGTCGAGTTCGTGGACTCCGCCCACCAGCGGGGCATGCGGGTCATCATCGACTTCGTCATGAACCACACCAGCGACCAGCACCCGTGGTTCCAGGAGTCCCGCAAGGACCCCGACGGGCCGTACGGCGACTACTACATGTGGGCCGACGACGACAAGCAGTATCCCGACGCCCGCATCATCTTCGTCGACACCGAGGCGTCGAACTGGACCTTCGACCCGGTCCGCAAGCAGTACTTCTGGCACCGCTTCTTCTCCCACCAGCCGGACCTCAACTACGAGAACCCGGCCGTGCAGGAAGAGATCCTGGCCGCCCTCCGCTTCTGGCTCGACCTCGGCATCGACGGCTTCCGCCTCGATGCCGTCCCCTATCTCTACGCGGCCGAGGGCACCAACTGCGAGAACCTGCCCGCCGGTCACGACTTCCTGAAGCGCGTCCGCCGCGAGATCGACGCGATGTACCCGGACACCGTGCTGCTGGCGGAGGCGAACCAGTGGCCCGAGGACGTCGTCGACTACTTCGGCGATTACCAGAGCGGCGGAGACGAGTGCCACATGGCGTTCCACTTCCCGGTCATGCCCCGGATCTTCATGGCTGTACGCCGCGAGTCCCGCTACCCCGTGTCCGAAATCCTTGCCAAGACCCCGGCGATTCCCTCGGGTTGTCAGTGGGGCATCTTCCTGCGCAACCACGACGAGCTGACCCTGGAGATGGTCACCGACGAGGAACGCGACTACATGTGGGCGGAGTACGCGAAGGACCCGCGTATGCGCGCCAACATCGGCATCAGGCGCAGGCTGGCACCTCTGCTGGACAACGACCGCAACCAGATCGAGCTGTTCACGGCCCTGCTCCTGTCGCTGCCCGGCTCGCCGATCCTCTACTACGGCGACGAGATCGGCATGGGCGACAACATCTGGCTCGGCGACCGCGACGCCGTCCGCACCCCCATGCAGTGGACCCCCGACCGGAACGCGGGCTTCTCCTCCTGCGACCCCGGCCGTCTCTTCCTGCCGGCCATCATGGACCCCGTCTACGGCTATCAAGTCACCAACGTCGAGGCGTCGATGTCGTCGCCCTCCTCGCTGCTGCACTGGACGCGCCGCATGATCGAGATCCGCAAGCAGAACCCGGCTTTCGGGCTCGGCTCCTACACGGAGCTCCAGTCGTCGAACCCGGCGGTGATCGCGTTCCTGCGCGAGTACGAGGACGACCTCGTGCTGTGTGTGCACAACTTCTCGCGGTTCGCGCAGCCCACCATGCTCGATCTGCGGGAGTTCGACGGCCGGCATCCCGTGGAGCTGATCGGCGGGGTGCGGTTCCCGGCCATCGGTGAACTGCCGTATCTGCTGACGCTCGCGGGGCACGGGTTCTACTGGTTCAGGCTCCCGCGAGCCGCTTCCCGCATCGGCCGACGACTTTGAGGATGTGCCGGCGAAAGGACGCGTCACCATGCCGAAGACCGCACCGCTTCGACTGAGCAGCCCCGGCGTCGACCGGCCTCCGGCCACGCTCGCCGGGCTGCTGCGCGAATGGCTGCCCGGGCAGCGCTGGTTCGCCGGCAAGGACCGGCCGGTGGCCGACCTCGACGTGCTGTCCACGACCGAACTCTTCCCGGGCTGCCTTCACTTGCTGGTCCACGCCTCTCATACGCCCGTGCCCTCGCCGGGTGGCACTCCCCCTCCCGGCGACTGCTACCAACTCCTGCTCGGTGTACGGGAACACGTCTCCCCGCGCCTCGCCCGGGCGTACATCGGGCGTGTGCAGGAAGGCCCGTTGGCGGGTCTCGCGGTCTACGACGCGCTGCAGGATCCGCGGTCTGCGGAGCTGTTGCTGGAGCGGTTGCGGCATCCGGGGACGACAGGTCCCCTGCACTTCGAGGCGGACCCGTCGGTGTCCGTGCCCGCCGGGCTCACGCCTCGGCTGCTGGGTGCCGAGCAGTCCAACTCCTCGCTGGTGTACGGCGATCGGTTCATCCTGAAGGTCTTCCGGCGTATCCAGCCCGGCGTCAATCCGGACCTGGAGCTGCCGGAGGCGCTGGCCGCGCAGGGCTGCAAGCGGGTCCCGGCGCCGGTGGCGTGGTTCCGGACGGCGGAGCCACGGGCCGCGACGCTCGGTGTGCTCCAGCCGTTCCTGCCGGACGCCTCCGACGGCTGGGCGCTCGCGCTGCGCGCACTCGCCGCCGGTGACGAATTCACCACGGAGGCCTACGAGCTGGGGCAGGCGACCGCAGACGTCCATCTCGCGCTGGCCGCGGCCTTTCCGTCCGGCGGCCATCCCCTCGCCGAGAACGACCGTACGGCGGCGTCGATGACCGAGCGCCTGGACGCGGCCGCGCACTCCGTGCCCGCGCTGCGGCCGTTCGTGCCGGGGCTGCGGACCGCGTTCGGTGCGCTCGTCGGCCGTGATGCCGGGCCGCCCGCCCAGCGCATCCACGGCGATCTGCATCTCGGGCAGGTGCTCCGGGCCGGCCGAGACTGGTTCGTCATCGACTTCGAGGGCGAGCCGTCCAAGCCGCTCGCCGAGCGGCGCAGCGCGCAGTCCCCGGTGCGTGACATCGCCGGCATGCTGCGCTCCTTCGACTATGCGGCCCGGCAACGCCGGCCCTGGCGCCCTGAGTGGGCGCGCCGCTGCCGCGAGGCCTACTGCGCGGGCTACGCGGCCCGGGCCGGCTGGGACCCCCGCGCCAAGCACGCCCTGCTGCGCGCGTACGAGACGGACCGCGCCGTGTATGAAGTGCTGTACGAGGCCAGACACCGTCCGGACTGGCTTCCCGTACCCATGGCGGCGATCGAGCGTCTCGCCGTCCGAGGAGGCTGAACTCCGTGGCCCTGCACGACACTTCACCTCAGGAGGCGGGCGGTCCGCCCACGACCGGCGGCCCGGAGACGGGCGAACCGACCGGGCCCGCCGCACCGGACACCTGCGGCCCGGCCTTGCCCGGCCCACCGGAGACCACCGGCCGGACCGTAACCGAAGCACCGGAGACGAACAGCTCACCCACAACCGCCCGCCGAGCGCACGAGGGGCCGTCCGGCACCGTCTCCCGGCCCGCAGTCGCCTCGCCCTCGCCGCTTCCTCCGGTTCCCCTGGGCGCGGGCGGTCCCCTGGCATCCGCTCCCCTGGACCCGGCCGACCGCGACCGCCTCCTCTCCGGCGCCCATCACGACCCGCACGCGCTGCTCGGCGCGCATCCGGTGCCGGGCGGGATCGTCTTCCGGGCGCTGCGTCCGTACGCCCGTGCCGTGAGCGTCGTGATCGACGGAGCGCGCAGCCCGCTCACCTCGGAGGGCGGCGGCCTCTTCTCCGCCGTGCTCCCGCTCGACGAACTCCCGGCGTACACACTGCTGGTGTCGTACGTGGAGGGCGACGAACACGAGGTTCACGACCCGTACGGCTTCCTGCCCGCCCTCGGTGAACTCGACCTGCACCTCATCAAGGAGGGGCGGCACGAGGAGCTGTGGAAGGCACTCGGCGCGGAGCCGATGACGCACGGCGGGGTGACCGGCACCCGCTTCACCGTGTGGGCGCCGAACGCCCAAGGGGTGCGTGTCGCCGGGGAGTTCAGCTCCTGGGACGGTACGGCCTTCCCGATGCGGTCGCTCGGTTCGTCGGGTGTGTGGGAGCTGTTCCTGCCGGGTGTGGGCGAGGACGCCCGCTACAAGTTCGAGATCACCTCCCGGTACGGCGAGCGCTTCCTCAAGGCCGACCCGTTGGCCCGCCGTACGGAGGTACCGCCCGCCACGGCGTCCATCGTGACGTCCTCGCACTACGAGTGGGGCGACGAGGACTGGCTCGCCCGCCGGACGGAAACGCCGGTCCACGAGGCGCCCTTCTCCGTCTACGAAGTGCACCTCGCCTCCTGGCGCCAGGGCTTGACGTACCGTCAGCTCGCCGTCGAACTCCCCGCCTATGTGAACGAACTGGGCTTCACCCACGTCGAGTTCATGCCGGTGGCCGAGCACCCCTTCGGCGGTTCCTGGGGCTACCAGGTCACCGGCTTCTACGCGCCGACCTCCCGCATGGGCACCCCGGACGACTTCAAGTTCCTGGTCGACGCGTTCCACCAGGCCGGTATCGGCGTGATCATGGACTGGGTCCCGGCGCATTTCCCCAAGGACGACTGGGCGTTGGCCCGGTTCGACGGGGAGCCGCTGTACGAACCCGGGGACGCGCGGCGGGCCGAGCATCCGGACTGGGGGACGTACGAGTTCGACCTCGGACGGACCGAGGTGCGCAACTTCCTTGTGGCGAACGCCGTCTACTGGTGCCAGGAGTTCCACATCGACGGCCTGCGCGTGGACGCAGTCGCCTCGATGCTCTACCTCGACTACTCGCGCGACTCGGGCCAGTGGACCCCGAACGTCCATGGCGGGCGCGAGGACCTGGACGCGATGGCCTTCCTCCAGGAGATGAACGCGACCGTGTACCGCAGGGTGCCCGGTGTCGTGACGATCGCCGAGGAGTCGACCGCCTGGGACGGGGTGACGCGGCCGACCGACACCGGCGGTCTGGGCTTCGGGTTCAAGTGGAACATGGGCTGGATGCACGACTCGCTCGACTACATGTCGCACGAGCCCGTCCACCGCAAGTTCCACCACAACGAGATGACGTTCTCGATGGTGTACGCGTACAGCGAGAACTACGTCCTGCCGATCTCCCACGACGAAGTCGTCCACGGGAAGCAGTCGTTGGTGTCGAAGATGCCGGGCGACTGGTGGCAGCGACGCGCCAACCATCGTGCGTATCTGGGATTCATGTGGGCCCACCCCGGCAAGCAACTCCTGTTCATGGGCCAGGAGTTCGCCCAGGGCGCGGAGTGGTCCGAGTCCCACGGGCCCGACTGGTGGCTCCTCGACCCGGCCTACGATGCCGCGCCCGATCACCGGGGCATCCAGGACCTCGTCCGCGACCTCAACACGGTCTACCGCGCGACCCCCGCCCTCTGGCAGCGCGACACCGACCCCGGCGGCTTCCGATGGGTGATGGGCGACGCGGCCGAGGACAACGTCTTCGCGTTCCTGAGGTTCGACGCGGAGGGCTCGCCTCTCCTCGCCGTCAGCAACTTCTCCCCCGTCGTGCGCCATGACTACCGTCTGGGTGTCTCCGACGAGATCCCGGCCTGGCGGGAGACCCTCAACACGGACTCCGCGCGCTACGGCGGAAGCGATGTCAGGAACCCCGAACCGATCAAACCGGAGGACGGCCATATCCGGCTCACGCTCCCGCCCCTGGCGACGGTGTGGCTGACTCCGGGGTGACATCCTGCTCCCATGCCGACGCCGATCCACTCCGACACCACCCGAGTAACCGGCCTGCACCTGGAGTTGCGGGACGTCACGCAGCAAGTGCGGGGCGCCGGACGGGTGTTGGACGACGTGACGTTCGAGGTAGCGGCCGGACGTCTCCTGGTCATCGCGGGCAGCAGCGGTGCGGGCAAGACCGTACTGCTGCAGACCCTCGCGGGGCTCCAGGCCCCGGCCTCGGGGGATGTACTGCACGACGGTGCCGAACCGGGGCCGCCCGGGCCGGAGTTCGGATACGTTCCGCAGGAGGACGTGATCCACCGTGAGCTGCCGTTGCGGCGCACGCTGGAGTACGCGGGACGGCTGCGGATGCCGGGCGAGACGGTGCCGGCGCGGGTGACGGAGGTGCTCGACGTCCTCGGTCTCGCCCAGCGCGCCGACACACCGGTGCGGGCGCTGAGCGGCGGGGAGCGCAAACGGGCGTGTATCGCCGCCGAGTTGCTGACCCGGCCCCGGGTGCTGTTCCTCGACGAGCCCACGTCCGGGCTCGATCCGGTCACGGGCGCCGCGCTGTTGGCGACCTTGCGCGGTCTGGCCGAGACCGGGACCACCGTCGTCCTCACCACCCACGTGCTGGCCGATCTGCCGCGCTGTGATCAGGTCGTGTTCCTGTCGCCGTGCGGGGCGGTCGCGTTCGCGGGGGCTCCGGACGCGCTGCTCGGGGCGTTCGGTGCGGAGACGGCGGAGGACGTGTACGCGGCGGTGGCGGACGGGAAGCGCGCCGAGCGGCCTGTCCCGGCCCAGCGTACGGAGGGGGTCCCGGCGCCTGCCGCGCACCGTCCGCCGCGCGTCGGCGCCATACGGCAGTGGGCGCTGCTGACCCGTCGTACGACGGCCTTGTTGGTGCACAACCGGCTGTCGGTCGCGGTGTTCGTGGGGTCGCCGGTGATGATCGTGGCGATGTTCGCGGTGCTGTTCCGGGCGGGTGCGTTCGATCCGGCGGCGCCCGATCCGGGGTCCACGGCGATGATCATGTTCTGGATCGCGTTCGGGGCGTTCTTCTTCGGGCTGACGTACGGACTGCTGCAGATCTGCACGGAGTTGCCGGTGCTGCGCCGTGAGTGGCTGGCCGGGGTGCGCATCGGACCGTACGTCGCCTCGAAGTTGACCACCGTACTGCCGGTACTGGCGGGGGCGGACGCGCTGTTGCTGGCGGTGCTGCGGGCGCTGGACCGGTTGCCGGCGGCGGGCTGGGACACGTACGCCTCGCTGTTCCTCACCAGTGTGCTGGCCTCGGCCGCCGCGCTCGCCCTCGGGCTGCTCACCTCGGCGGCGGTCACGGACCCGGGGCAGGCGACCCTGATGCTGCCGCTGCTCTGCTTCCCGCAGGTGTTGTTCTCGGGAGCCTTCGTGCCGGTGCCGCGCATGGCGTCGGCCGGGCAGGCGATCAGCTGGGCGATGACCAACCGCTGGGCGTTCGAGGCACTGGGCGGCGCGATCGGCCTGGAGAGTTTGTGGCGCGACGGCAACTCCCCTGCGGGACCACCGCTGTTGCGCTCGTACGGCGACTCGTTCGCACATCCGGCCGGGCGCGGCTGGCTGATCCTCGCGGGGTTCGCCGTGCTGTTCCTGGCGGCGACCTGGGCGGTGCTGGTGCGCAAGTGCCGTCAGGGGGTGGCTGCGGCGCGCTCCGGGCGATGACAAGCCCCCTCTGCGATCGTGAGGCCCCCGAGTGATCGCTCAACAGCCCGCCCGGTCCGCGAGACCCGCCAACGACGGCACCCGGTCCCGGTACGTGTTCGCGACGAACTCCAGAAACGTTTCCACGTCCCTGGGCTGCGAGGAGACGCCCACCGAGACCCGTACCGCACCGGCGGACGGCAGCCCCAGCACGTCCAGGTAGTCCTCCAGGGAGCCCATTGGTTTGCGGGCCGCCGAGCGCAGGCTGTGCAGCGGCAGGGCGAACGCGGCTTCCCCGGCGCCCGGGTTGCAGAAGCAGCCGTAGCGGAGGGAGATGCGGTGGTCGGCGCTGTCCTGGGAGACGACGCGTTCGTCGATCACCCGGCCGTCCGCGTCGAGGAGGTTGAGGGCGACGGTGCCGCCGCGGGCGGGCCCGGTGTCGGTGGGGCCGTAGACGCGTGTCATCGGGGAGCCGTCGCTGTGGCGTAACTCGGCCACGCCTGCGAGGAGTTGGCCGGTCAGGCGGGTCACGTGGTCGTGGACGCGGTCCATGCCGATGGTGTCGATCCAGTCCAGGCCGGCCGTGATGTCGGGTATGGAGAGGAAGTTGACGGTGCCGTCCTCGAAGGCCGCCTCACCGTCGGCGAGGACGTGCCACTGTGCCTGGGCGCTCGCCGCGTAGATGGTGCCGCCGGAGAACCAGGGGCGGCGGAGTCGGGCGAGGGCCTCGCGGCGGACGACGAGGCTGCCTATGCCGGTGGGGTAGCCGAACACCTTGTACCAGCTGACCACGGTGAAGTCCGGGTGGTGGCGGGACAGGTCCAGGGGGTTGGTCGGCACGAACGCGGCGGCGTCCAACAGGACGTCGTAGCCGTGTTCCCGGGCCGCGGCGATCCAGTCCAGGGAGTGCCGTACGCCGGTGAAGTTGCTCTG
This sequence comes from Streptomyces sp. P5F9, assembly GCF_057961495.1. NCBI lineage: Bacteria > Bacillati > Actinomycetota > Actinomycetes > Kitasatosporales > Streptomycetaceae > Streptomyces > Streptomyces sp. P5F9. The sequence continues at coordinate 19,613 of NZ_JBXVPZ010000067.1, forward strand.
TGCCGGATAGGCGAGGAGTCCGCGTCCGCGGCGGCGTCTGCGGGCCGTCAGCGCGGTGTTCAGTCGCTCCTCGTCGATCGCCAGCTCCTGGCCGTGGACCGGGACATACTCCGTTTTCGCACCGCCGGCTCGCGCGTACTCCCGTAGTCCGTTCACGGAGTTGTGGTTGTCGAGGAGCATCACGAGCCGGCCGCCGGGCGCGAACGGGTACGACTCGCCGATCAGGCGCAGCGCGGCCGTCGCGTTCGCGGTGAACACGACTGCGTATTCGGCGGGGTCCGCGTGGAAGTGCCGGAGCACCGCGGCCCGGGCCCGGGCGAGCAGGTCGCCCGAGGCGCGGGAGGCGGGGCTGTCCGAGTGGGGGTTGCCGAAGACGCTTCCGGTGATGCGCTCGGCGCTGGCCCGGACCAGGGAGGCCGGGGCGAGTCCGGCGCCCGTGTAGTCGAGATAGGTGTGTCCTTCGGCGTCCAGGTAACCGAAGTCGTGTGCCCTCAACTCGCCGAGATCCACCGCGTTCATGCCCTCGTACCCCCCGCTTTGTCAGGTCGGTCCCACTCAACCATCGAACTCGGCAAGGGCACTTCCCGGTTCCCCTCACCAAACGCTCACACCTGGGCTAGATTCGAGCACCGTCGATAACAGTAATGATCGGCAGAGTCACGCCCCGTACAACCCAGGAGCAGCGCATGCGCGACTTCGCCGTCGCTCCACCCCCCACCTCCACCTCCACCTTCAACGGCGGCCTCGCCGACAGCGTCTTCGAGACCGCGGTCCTCCGTCCCACTCTCCCTCTGATCGCACGCAAGTCGGACCCCTCTTCCACGGTGTGGGAGGAGGTGACGGCCGTAGAGCTGCGGGACGAAGTCGTCGATCTGGCAAAGGGGTTGATCGCCTCCGGGATATCGCCGGGCAGCCGGGTCGCGATCATGGCCCGTACCCGTTACGAGTGGACCGTGCTCAGCCACGCCCTGTGGGCGGTCGGTGCCGAGGTCGTGCCGGTGCATCCGACGTCCTCGCGCGAGCAGGTCGAGTGGATCCTGCGGGACGCCAACTGTGTGGCCGTGGTCGTGGAGGACGAGCAGGGCATCATGACCGTCGGCACGGTGTGTGCCGCGCTGCCGCTGCTGCGGCACGTCTGGCAGCTGGACTCCGGGGCGCTGGCGCAGATCGTGGAGCGGGGCACGTACATCCCGCAGACCACGGTGGACTCGCTCCGCCGGATCGTGATGCCGGACTCGACCGCGGTGATCGCCTACACCTCGGGCACCTCGGGCCGCCCCATGGGCTGTGCGCTGAGCCACCGCAGTCTGGCCAGCCCCTGCGACACGCTGCTCGCGGGCTGGTCGCACACGGCGGCGCCTCCGGGGGAGCAGCCGGCCGTGCTGGCCTTCCTGCCGTTCTCGCACGTGTACGGGCTGATGATCCAGGGGCTGTGCATGCGCGGCGGCTGGCTGATGGCGCACGAGCCGGAGATGACCGAGGCGGCGCTGGTGTCGGCGCTGCGCACCTTCCGGCCCACGTACCTGTACGCGGTGCCGTCGATCTTCGAGAAGATCTACAAGAACTTTCTCCGTACGGCCCAACAGATCGGCCGGGGCGCCCTGTTCGAGCGGGCCGCCGCGACCGCGCGGGAGTTCGCCGCGGCCGAGGAGCGCCAGAGACTCGGCCGGGGTTCGGGCCCCGGCTTCGACCTGCGGCTCCAACACGCCCTCTTCGAGCGGACCGTGTACCGCAAACTGCGCGCCGGGCTGGGCGGCCGGGTGGTCCGCGCGACGTCGGGCGGCTCGCCCCTGAACCGTGAACTGTCCTTGTTCTACTCGGGTATCGGCATCCTCGTGCACGACGGCTACGGCCTCACGGAGACCGCCGGCGGGATCACGATGCAGCCGCTGGGCCGGGAGAAGATCGGCACGGTGGGGCAGGCGCTGCCGGGCACGGAGATCCGGGTCGCGGAGGACGGGGAGATCCTCGTGCACGGCCCTTCGGTGTTCCAGGGCTACATCAACGACGAGAGGGCGACCCGGGCCGCGATGCACGCGGGTTGGCTGGCCACCGGGGACATCGGGCGGCTGGACACCGAGGGGTATCTGACGATCACCGGCCGCAAGAAGGACATCATCATCACCAGCAGCGGCAAGAGCGTCGCGCCGGCCGCGCTGGAGAACCGGCTGCGGATGCACCCGCTGATCCATCAGGCCGTGGTCGTGGGCGACGACCGTCCCTGTGTGGGGGCACTGCTGACCCTGGACCCGGAGTTCGTGGCGCACTGGCGGGCCGGGCTCGCGCTGCAGAGCGACGCGCGGGGCCGGGAGGCACGGGAGGAGAACGCGCTGCGGGAGGAGATCACGCGGGCCGTGGCGGCCGCCAACAGCCCTGTGGGGCGCGCCGAGTCGATCCGGGTGTTCCGGGTGCTCCCGAACCCGTTCGACGTCGCGGGCGGGCTGCTGACGCCGTCGATGAAGCTGCGCAGGGACGCGATCGTGCGGCACTACGCGTTCGAGATCGACGCGATGTACCAGGCACGCGCGCGTGCCCCGCAGCAGTCGGCGGAGGAACAGCTCGCGGGCTGGGACGACGCGGACAACGTGTTCCGCTGACGTCACCGGCCAGGGCTCACTCCGGGCGGTGGGCGACGACCGCGAACATCGTCACGGACATGTGCAGCGCGCCCCGCTCGGCGGCCTCGGAGAGGTCCGCGTAGGCGCGGTCGCGCTGGGCCTCGGTCAGTGCGCCGCGGCGTACCGCGGACTCGCCGAGCATGCGGATCAGCGGCCAGGCCACCGAGCGGTGGTCCTGGAGCAGCGCCTGTGAGCCGCGGTCGTCGACGACGAGTCCGGCGGCGCTGAGCTGGCCGACGAGCCGGCGTCCGGAGTAGGGGTTGGCCGCGCTGGTGAGGGCGCCGGAGGTGAACGCGGCGGTGACCTCGGGGTCGCCCGGGTGCAGGATCGTGGTCGCCCAGTCGGTGTCGAGCAGGGCCACCCGCCCGCCGGGGCGCAGGACGCGGGCGATCTCGGCGACGGCCTTGTCGGGTTCCGCGAGGTGCTGGAGCACCCGTTCGCACCAGACGACGTCCACGGAGGCGTCGGGCACCGGCAGGGACAGCGCGTCGCCGTCCGTGAAGCGGGCCGCGTTCCCGGCCGACGCGGCGCGTTCCTCGGCGACCGCACGCAGCCCGGGGTTGGGTTCGACGCCGAGCGCCGACCCGTTCGAGCCGACCGCCGCGGCCAGTTCACGGGTGGTCGAGCCGGTGCCGGCCCCGATGTCGAGGGCGTGCTCCCCACTGCCCGCGGCGAGCGCCTCGTGGGCCCACGCACGCAGTCGTCGTACGCCTGGATTGGCTTCCTGGATGTCGAGCGCGGCCACCAGCCGCGTCACGTTGCCGGCGTCGATGTTCTGGGTGCGGAAGCCTGACCCCGGCTCGGGCTGAGTGTGCGACATGGCGTGCACTCTACGGTCCGAAGCGATCGCCGACAGGCGGGGTGAAGGTCATTCAGGTACGCCATTTGTTCACACGTCCGCGGCGTACGGACGGCCTCGGCGGGGCATGCTGGTGCTCCACGCGTTCGTCTGCCTGCCGCGCTCAGCTGGCGGAACGGCTCCCGGCACGGTGGGATCGATTGTGGTGCGAGGCAGCGATCCGGGCAGGCGTACGGCGTCGAGGCAGACCGCCTGGAGCCGCAGAAGGGATGAACACCGTGACACGACCGAGGATCCTGGTGGTTGGCGCAGGCTTCGCAGGAGTGGAGTGCGTTCGCCGCCTGGAGAGGAAACTGACCCCGGAGGAAGCCGACGTCACGCTGGTGACGCCGTTCTCCTACCAGCTCTATCTGCCCCTGCTGCCCCAGGTCGCCTCGGGCGTCCTGACCCCGCAGTCGATCGCCGTCTCGCTGCGCCGCAGCAGCAAGTACCGCACGCGGATCATCCCGGGCGGCGCGATCGGTGTGGACATCAAGGCCAAGGTCTGTGTGATCCGCACGATCAACGACGAGATCGTGAACGAGCCCTACGACTACATCGTGCTCTCCCCCGGCAGCATCACCCGCACCTTCGACATCCCCGGGCTGACCGATCACGCCTTCGGGATGAAGACCCTCGCGGAGGCCGCCTACATCCGCGACCACGTCATCACCCAGCTGGACCTCGCGGACGCGAGCGACGACCCGGCGGAGAAGGCGTCGCGGCTCCAGTTCGTGGTCGTGGGCGGCGGTTACGCCGGCACCGAGACGGCCGCCTGTCTGCAGAAGCTGACGCACGCCGCGGTCAAGCGCTACCCGCGGATCGACCCGGGCCTGATCAAGTGGCACCTCATCGACATCGCGCCGAAGCTGATGCCCGAGCTGGGCGACAAGCTCGGCAAGAGCGCGCAGGAGATCCTGACCCGGCGCGGTATCGACATCTCCCTGGGTGTCTCGATCGCGAAGGCGGGCCCGGAGGAGGTCACCTTCACCGACGGCCGGGTGGTGCCCACGCGCACGCTGATCTGGACGGCCGGCGTGGTCGCCAGCCCGCTGATCGCCACCCTGGGCGCGGAGACGGTGCGGGGGCGGCTCGCGGTCACCTCCGACATGAACCTGCCCGGACACGACGGGGTCTTCGCGCTCGGTGACGCCGGCGCGGTGCCGGACGAGGCCAAGGGCGGGGACGGCGCGATCTGCCCGCCGACCGCGCAGCACGCCATGCGGCAGGGCAAGGTGGTCGCCGAGAACGTGATCGCGACCCTGCGCAACCAGCCCCTGAAGCCGTACGTCCACAAGGACCTCGGGCTCGTCGTGGACCTCGGCGGCAAGGACGCGGTGTCCAAGCCGCTCGGCATCGAACTGCGCGGTTTCCCCGCCCAGGTCGTGGCCCGCGGCTACCACTGGTCGGCGCTGCGCACGAATGTCGCCAAGGTCCGCGTCGCGACGAACTGGACGCTGAACGCGCTGGCCGGCGACGACTTCGTGCGCACCGGCTTCCAGGCCCGCAAACCGGCCACGCTCAAGGACTTCGAGTACACCGACTCGTATCTGTCGCCGGAGCAGGTACGGGACCGCGTCGAAGGGACCGGCACCCAGGAGCCGTAGCATCGGTGTCACGGATCTTGATGTGAACCTGGGGAGAGTACGGCGGCGTGAGGGCAGCGGGACGGGCGGCGTGGGCACGGGTGCGGTATCGCGTCGCGGCGTCCGATCCCGGACTGCTGCGGCTGACGGCCGGGCTGCGGACGGTGGCCTCGATCGCCCTCACGCTGACCGTGCTCTCCCTGGCGGATGCCTCGGTGCCTCATCTGGTCGCCGGCGCGATGGCGGCGATGGTCTCCACGTTCGCCATCCGCGAGAAGCAACGCGGCCGGCAGGCGGTGACGCTCGCACTGGGGCTGCCGGTGGCGCTGGCCTCGGTGTCGCTGAGCGCGCTGCTGAACTCGCGGGTGGTCGCCGGTGACGTCTTCTTCGTCCTGCTGATCTTCGGCGCCGTCTACAGCCGCCGGTTCGGCGACCGCGGCACGGCGCTCGGTCTGATCGGCTTCCAGATCTACTTCCTGTCCCTGTTCGTCGGCGCGACCGTCTCCGCGCTGCCGCGGCTGTACGGCGTGCTCGGCGTGGCCTTCGCGTGCAGCGCGCTGGTGCGGTTCGCGCTGGTGCCGGAGACGCCCACCGGGACGCTGGACCGGCTGCGGCGGGCGTTCCGGGCGCGGTTCGCCCAACTCGTCACCGCGCAGCTCGCGTTGCTCGACGCCGGTCCCGACGACATGGAGAAGGCCCTCGACGACGTACGGGAGGGCACCTCGCGCCTGCACGAGACGGCGCTGCTGATCCAGGGCCGGCTGGAGGACGGCACCTCCGACGAGACGGTGGCACGGCTCGTGCAGCGCCGTATCGCGGACGCCGAGGTCGCCGCCGAACGGCTCGGGCTCCTGCTGCTGACCGCCCGCAGCGCCGAGCGCGGCCACACACTGACCCTGCATCTGCCGGGCGCACCGGTCCCCTTGGCAGATCAACTGCCGGTGCGGGACGAGGCGACCGACACGCTGCGCCGCGATCTGGAGGCGCTGCGCCTGCTCGTCCTGCGGCCGGCGGGCGCGGACTCGGGTACCGGGCTGGCGCATGTGCGCAACCGGCTGCTCGGTTATCGCGAGGAGGAGAACCTGCCGCCCGCATCGGACGCCGTGCAGGACGTGTTCCGGGGCATCGGCGAGGCAGCGCGTGCGGTGCTGGGGCTGCGGATCGCCGTGGACGGGCCGCAGGACGAGTCGGAGGACACGCCCGCGACGACCCGCTCGCGCGAGGAACTGGACGCGGAGGACGTCGCCATCGCGGGCAGCGAGGAGAGCGAGGCCGAGGACGCGGAGCGCACGGGCCTGCGGAGGCCGACCACGCGGGCAGCCGTGCAGGTGGCGGTGGGGTCGTCGCTGGCCATCATCGGCGGCGAGTTCCTGTCCAGCCAGCGCTGGTACTGGGCGGTGCTGACCTGCTGGATCGTGTTCATCAACACCTCGTCCACCGGCGAGATCCTCGTCAAGGGCTACCGGCGGCTGCTGGGCACGGTCCTGGGTGTCGTGGCCGGTATCGGGCTCGCGGGCCTGGTCGGGCATCACACCTGGACGGCGTTCGTGCTGGTGCTGCTCTTCATCTTCGCGATGTTCTACACGGCACCGCTGTCGTACACCCTGATGTCCTTCTTCGTCACCGCGATGCTGGGCCTGCTCTACACGCTGCTGCACACCTACAGCGCGTCGGTGCTGCTGCTGCGGATCGAGGAGACGGCGCTCGGCGCGGCCTGCGGGGTGGTCGCGGCGGCGCTGGTGCTGCCGGTGCACACGGACCGCCGTACGAACGAACTGCTCGGCACCGTGCTGGGGCGGCTCACGGACGTCACCGAGGCCGCCGTCGACCAGCTCAGCGGCGGGGCCGCGGCCGAACTGCTCGACAAGGCACGGGACTTGGACCAGGCGCTGGCCGATCTGAGCGCCTCGACGCAGCCGCTGACGCACCCGATCACGCCGTTGCGGGCGCGGCGGGACACGGCCAGGTACGTCGTCGCGTTGCTGGAGACCTGCGCGTATCACGCGCGGTATCTGGCGGCGACCGCCGAGCTGCTGCCCACGCATCCGTCGATAGCGGCCGATCCCCGGCTGCGCGAGGCGGGTCGCCGGATCGTGCACAACATCGGGGTGATCGGCGCGCACGTCTCCGACGGGGAGGAGGACGGTGCCGGCGAGATCGAGGCCGGGCCGAGCATCGCGTCCCTGCTGCGGCCCGGGACGCCGGGGACCCCGCGCTACGGCCGGGTCACCGACCGCGTGCTGCGGCACCTGCAGCGCCTCGACGAGGCCGTGACCGGCCTGGCCCGGCCGCTCGGCGTACCGATCGCGGCGCCGGTGAAGTGAATCCCGCGCGCCTGGGTAGGCGACGGCCATGACTGATGTCGTGGACTCGGACGAACTGTTGCGGCGCATCCAGCGGGCCCGGGCCTTCGCCGCCCAGGAGGTGCAGACATGGTCGCGACAGGGCGACGCCGTGCGGGAAGCGGCCTACGAGGCCGTTCTGCGGGTGCTGGACGAGATCGTGGCCCCCGGCCGGCGTGCCGCGAAGTGAAACCGGTCACGCGACCGGTTGAACTGGGTACGAAATGCCCGTCGATGGTTTACGGTTCATTCATACGTGGATACGGGGTCGACCGTACCGTCCCCCGCGCCACCGCTTACGGCCCTGGCTGGTCTCCCCCGTCCAGCCAGGGCTTTTTTCATGCCCCGATTCCGTCCCCCGAGGTGCCCGGGACGTCGGCAGAGGCTGAAATGGGCGTAGGGAGAATTCCGGATCCGCTGCCGGCGAGGAGCCCTGTGCCATGACCAAAGCGATAAAACTGCTGACCGCCCTGCCCCAGGCCCAGCGCGAACGGCTGATGGAGGTCGCGCGGGAGGTCTCGTTCGCCGAGGACTCCAGGATCTTCGAGGCGGGCGGCACGGCCGACCGCTTCTGGGTCGTCCGCTCCGGCGCCGTCTCGCTCGACCAGCAGGTCACCCCGCAGCAGCGGGTCACCGTGGCCACGCTCGGCGCGGGCGACCTGCTCGGCTGGTCGTGGCTGTTCCCGCCGTACCAGTGGGACTTCGGCGCGGAGGCGTTCAGTGCCGTGCGGGCCTACGAGTTCGACGCGGCGGCCGTCCTCGCCCTGTGTGTGGAGGATCCGCTGCTCGGGCTGTCCCTGGTCCGGATCGTCGCGGAGATCCTCGCGCACCGGCTGGCGATGACCCGCAGCAAGCTGATGGAGCACTACGCGCTCCACCGGCCGGTCTGAGGTCAGATGCGGTAGCGGCGCAGCGCCGGGACCGCGGCGGCCAGGGCCAGCATGATGACGATGACCAGGATGCCGCCGCCGGCGACCGCCGTACGCGGGCCGAGGGCCGAACCGGCCGTGCCGTGCAGGACGTCGGCGAGGCGCGGGCCGCCGGCCACCACGACGGTGAAGACGCCCTGCATACGGCCGCGCATCTCGTCGGTGGCGGCGGAGAGCAGGATCGCCCCGCGGAACACCATGGAGACCATGTCGGCGACCCCGGCGGCGGCGAGGAACACCACGCCGATCCACAGGTTGCCGCTCAGCCCGAAGCCGGTGACGGCCGCGCCCCAGGCGACGACCGCGCCGATCACCATCCAGCCGTGCCGCCGGGCCCGCGAGAACGTGCCGGAGAACAGTCCGCCGACCACCGCCCCGATGGGGATCGCGGCGAACAGCATGCCGAGGGCGAGGCCCTCGCCGTAGGGCGCGTAGGTCTGGGCGGCGAGCTGCGGGAACAGGGCGCGGGGCATGCCGAAGACCATCGCGATGATGTCGGCGAGGAAGGACAGCAGCAGCACCTTGTGCAGCGAGATGTAGCGGAAGCCGGCGGCGACCTCGCGCCAGCCCGCGCGGCGCGGTGTCGCGGACTCCAGGGGCGGCAGCGAGGGCAGCTTGACGACCGCCCAGAGCGTGACGCACAGGGCCAGCGCGTCGATGAGATACAGCTCGGGCAGGCCGATGACCGGGATGAGGACGCCCGCGAGGAGCGGTCCGACGACCTGCCCTGTCTGCATGACGGTCGAGCCGAGGGCGTTGGCGGCGGGCAGCTGCTCGGCGGAGACCAGGCGGGCGATGGAGGCGTTGCGGGCGGGTGCGTTCAGGCCCCAGAACGCCTGCTGCATGGCGAGCAGCACCATCAGCGCCGTCACCGAGTTGAGCCCGGTGGCCGCCTGGACCCAGAACAGCACCGAGGTCACGGCTATGCCGCTGTTGGTGATCAGCAGCAGTTTGCGGCGGTCCATGCTGTCGGCGAGCGAGCCGCCCCACAGCGCGAACACGATGAGCGGCACCAGGCCGGCCATGCTGGCCGCGCCGACCCAGGCGGAGGAGCCGGTGATGTCGTAGATCTGCTTGGGTACGGCGACGGCGGTGAGCTGGCTGCCGACGGCCGTGACGATGGTCGAGGACCACAGGCGGCGGTAGGCGGGGATCTGCAGCGGGCGGGTGTCCATCGCCCAGCGGCGCCAGCCGCGCCGGGGACCCGTCGCCCGTTCCCGGTCCTTCTCCGACTCGGGTTCCGTGCCGCTGTCGGTGCTCTCGCTCGTGTCCACTGGCTTCCTGGTTGCTCGCTACATCTAATCGACCAGGGTTCACTATCGCAGCACCTGCTGTGGCTGCCGAATCCGCCATCTCACGCTCCGGCCACCAGCGTTGCGCCGAGACCGATCATCGTCGCGGCGACCAGGCCGTCCAGCACCCGCCAGGCGGAGGGCTTGGCGAGGAAGCGGCTGAGCAGACGGGCGCCGAAGCCGAGCGCGGTGAACCAGCACAGGCTGGCGCAGACGGCGCCGAGTCCGAAGGTCCAGCGCAGCGGGCCGCGGGCGGCGGCGATGGAGCCGAGCAGGAACACGGTGTCCAGGTAGACGTGCGGGTTGAGCCAGGTCATCGCCAGACAAGTGAGGACGGCCCGGCGGCGCGAGCCGGTCGACTCGCCCTCGGCCCGCAGGGCGGCAGGGCGGAAGACCCGGCGGGCGGCGAGGACGCCGTAGCAGAGCAGGAAGGCGCCGCCGATGAGCCCGACCGCCGTCAGCGCGCCCGGCCAGGCGACCACGACGGCGCCGACCCCGCCGACGCCCAGCGCGATGAGGAGCGCGTCCGAGAGGGCGCAGATGCCGACCACGGCGAGGACGGCGTCGCGGCGGATGCCCTGGCGGAGGACGAAGGCGTTCTGGGCGCCGATGGCGACGATGAGCGAGAGGCCGGTGCCGAATCCCGCGGCGGCGGCGGAGAGTGCGTTGGTCACGGCCTCGACGCTAGGGATACCGGCGGCTGGAGTACAGCTAAAGATTCTTACGTAACATTAACGTTCGTGATGGTCTCCGAGCTTCCTCTCGATCAGGTACGGACGCTGCTCGCGGTGGTGGACGAGGGCACGTTCGACGCTGCGGCCTCCGCTCTGCATGTGACGCCCTCGGCGGTCAGCCAGCGTGTGAAGGCCCTGGAGCAGCGCACCGGCCGGGTCCTCCTGCTGCGCACCAAGCCGGTGCGGACGACCGAGTCCGGCGAGGTGGTCGTGCGGTTCGCCCGCCAACTGGCCCGCCTGGAACGGGACGCGCGCGCCGAGCTGGGCATGAGCGGGGCCGGCGAGGCGACCCGGGTGACGATCGCCGTGAACGCCGACTCGCTCGCCACCTGGTTCCTGGGCGCGCTCACCCGCGTCCCGCGCGAACTCCAGGTCTGTTTCGAACTCCGCCGAGAGGACGAGGACCACACGGCGGCTCTCCTCCGCGAAGGCCTGGTCATGGCGGCGGTGACCTCGTCGCCGGACGCCGTGCCGGGGTGTTCGGTTCGGGCGTTGGGGCGGATGCGCTATCTGCCGGTGGCGAGCCCGGAGTTCAAGGAGACACATCTGGACGGCGGCCCGCTGCGGGACGCGCTGGCCGAGGTACCGGTGGTGACCTTCGACCGGCTCGACGACTTCCAGAACGCCTTCGTACGGCGGCTGCGGCGCGGGCAGGGCGGTGCGAGTGCGGTACGGCATCTCGTGCCGACCTCGGAGGGGTTCGTCGAGGCCGTCGCCGCCGGGCTGGGGTGGGGCATGGTGCCGGAGATGCAGGCAGCTCCGCTGTTGAGCGGCGGACGGCTGGTGAACTTCGCGCCGTCGCGGTCGGTCGATGTTCCGCTGTACTGGCAGCAGTGGAAGTTGGAT
>NZ_JBXVPZ010000068.1:0-30351 GCF_057961495.1 Streptomyces sp. P5F9
CCCCTGGCCGACCTAGATCACCTCGTGTTACGAAGAACCATGCCTGCACACGAGGGACCCGGACACCGGACGTACGACGCCGTCATCGTCGGCGGTGGCCACAACGGCCTGGTCGCCGCCGCCTACCTGGCCCGCGCCGGGCGTTCCGTGCTCGTCCTGGAACGCCTCGACGGCACCGGCGGCGCGGCCGTGTCGACGCGGCCGTTCGCCGGGGTCGACGCGCGGTTGTCCCGGTACTCGTACCTGGTCAGCCTGCTGCCCAAGAAGATCGTGCGGGACCTCGGCCTCGACTTCCGCATCCGTGGCCGCACCATCTCGTCGTACACCCCCGTCGAACGCGACGGACGCCCCACCGGCCTCCTCGTCGGCGGCGGCGAGCGCCGCACCCGGGACGCCTTCGCCCGGCTGACCGGCGGCGACCGCGAGTACGCGGCCTGGCAGCGGCTCTACGGCACGACCGGCCGCCTCGCTCAGCGGGTCTTCCCCACGCTCACCGAACCGCTGCCCACCCGCGACGAACTGCGCCGCCGCGTGGACGACGAGGACGCCTGGCGGATGCTCTTCGAGGAGCCGATCGGCGTCGCCATCGAGGAGAACTTCATCGACGACCTGGTCCGGGGCGTCGTCCTCACCGACGCCCTCATCGGCACCTTCGCCGACGCCCACGACCCCACGCTCGCCCAGAACCGCTGCTTCCTCTACCACGTCATCGGCGGCGGGACCGGCGCCTGGGACGTCCCCGTCGGCGGCATGGGCGCCCTGACCGACGCCCTCGCCACCACCGCGCGCGCGGCCGGCGCCGTACTCGCCACCGGGCACGAGGCCGTACGGATCGACACGGACGGACGTGCCGCCGAGATCACCTACCGCACGGCCGAGGGGGAGGGGACCGTAGCCGCCCGGCACGTCCTCGTCGGAGCCTCGCCGCAGCAACTGGCCGCGCTCACCGGCGACGAGCCGCCCGCGCCCGCCGAGGGCGCCCAGCTCAAGGTGAACATGCTGCTCAAGCGGCTGCCCAGACTCCGCGACACCTCGGTCGACCCGCGCGAGGCCTTCGCCGGCACCTTCCACATCGCCGAGGGCTATGACCAACTGGCCGCCGCGCACGCCCAGGCCGCGTCCGGTTCACTGCCCGCCGCGCCGCCCTCGGAGATCTACTGCCACTCGCTCACCGACCCGAGCATCCTCGGCCGGGACCTCGTCGAGGACGGCTACCAGACCCTCACGCTCTTCGGCCTGCACACACCGGCGCGGCTGTTCGAACGGGACAACGACGCCGTACGCGACGAACTGTTGAAGGCGACGCTGGCCCAGTTGGACCACCACCTCGCCGAACCCCTCGCGGACTGCCTGGCCACCGACGCGGACGGCCGCCCCTGCATCGAGGCGAAGACCCCGCTCGACCTGGAACGCGACCTCAGGCTGCCCGGCGGCAACATCTTCCACCGCGAACTGACCTGGCCGTACGCCCAGGACGACACCGGCCGCTGGGGCGTCGAGACCCGGCACGCGAACGTTCTGCTGTGCGGGGCGGGAGCGGTGCGGGGCGGCGGCGTGAGCGGGGTGCCGGGGCACAACGCGGCGATGGCGGTGCTGGAAGCGGGGGAGTGATGTCGTCCGTCCGGGATTTCTACGACGCGCTCGCCGCCGACTACCACCTGATCTTCCCGGACTGGGACGCGAGCATGGCCCGCCAGGCGGCGGCACTGAACGGAGTCGTCCGGGCTCGGTCGGGTGCGGGGCCACACCAGGTGCTGGACTGTTCGTGTGGGATCGGCACACAGGCGATCGGGCTGGCCGGGGTCGGACACCGGGTGATCGGCAGCGATCTCAGTCCGGCCGCCGTCACGCGGGCCGCCGTCGAGGCCGCGGCCCGGGGTGTCCGCCTTCCGGTGACCGTGGCGGACATGCGGGCGCTGCCGTTCCGGTCGGCCGCCTTCGACGTCGTGGTCTGTGCCGACAACTCCCTCGCCCATCTGCTCACCGCCGACGACGTCGGTACGGCTCTGGCCGGCATGCGGCGGGTCCTGCGCGACGACGGGCTCCTGATGATCAGCATCCGGGACTACGACGAGCACCGGACCGCCCGGCCCACGTCGACGCCTCCCCAGCTGTCGACCACTGCCGAAGGCCGCGCGATCACCTTCCAGTTGTGGCACTGGCACGAGGACGGCGAGCGGTACGACCAGGAGTTCTTCCAGCTCCTGCCCGTGGGCGACGGCTGGGAGGTGCGGGTACGCCGCGTCACCTCCTGGGCCCTGACCCGCGGACAGTTGAGCGCAGCGGTGGCCGACGCGGGCTTCACGGACGTCAGTTGGCACGAGCCGCAGGGCAGCGGCTTCTACCAGCCCGTGCTGACGGCGCGACCGACCTAGCCGTCGAGAAAATCTGACGGAGCATCAGAAAAGGCCTTCCGTCGTCCGGAGGACTGCGGCATTCTGCGCCCATGCAGACGGAGTTGAGCAAGAAACTGGGAGTCGAGCACGCCATTTTCGGCTTCACGCCGTTCCCCGCCGTCGCCGCGGCCATCAGCCGGGCCGGCGGTTTCGGTGTGCTCGGCGCGGTCCGCTACACCGCCCCCGACGACCTCAAGCGCGACCTCGACTGGCTGGAGGCGCACGTCGACGGGATGCCGTACGGCCTGGACGTCGTCATGCCCGCGAAGAAGGTCGAGGCCCCGAAAAATCAGATGCTGACCGAGGCCGAGGTCGAGGCGATGATCCCGGAAGGGCACCGGCGGTTCGTCACCGAGACCCTGGCCAAGTACGGCGTGCCCGAACTCGCCGAGGGCGAGGTGTCCGGCTGGCGCATCACGGGGTGGATGGAACAGGTCGCCCGCACCCAGCTCGACGTCGCCTTCGACTACCCGATCAAACTGCTCGCCAACGCCCTCGGCTCCCCGCCCGCCGACGTTGTCGCCCGCGCCCACGACCGGAACGTGCTCGTCGCCGCGCTCGCGGGCAGCGCCCGGCACGCCCGCAAACACGCGGAGGGCGGTATCGACATCGTCGTGGCCCAGGGCTACGAGGCGGGCGGCCACACCGGCGAGATCGCCTCCATGGTGCTCACGCCCGAGGTCGTCGACGCCGTCGACCCGCTGCCGGTCCTCGCCGCGGGCGGCATCGGCAGCGGACAGCAGGTGGCCGCCGCGCTCAGTCTCGGTGCCCAGGGTGTGTGGCTGGGCTCCATATGGCTGACCACCACAGAAGCCGATATGCACTCGCCCGGCGTGACCCGCAAACTGCTCGCCGCCGGGTCCGGCGACACCGTCCGCTCCCGTGCCCTGACCGGGAAGCCGGCTCGCCAACTGCGCACCGAGTGGACCGACGCCTGGGACGATCCGGACGGACCGGGCACCCTCCCCATGCCGCTCCAGGGCCTGCTGGTCGCCGAGGCCGTCTCCCGCATCCAGAAGTACGAGGTCGAACCGCTGCTCGGCACCCCCGTCGGCCAGATCGTCGGCCGGATGAACAGCGAGCGCAGTGTCCAGGCCGTCTTCGACGACCTCACCCGCGGCTTCGAGCACGCCGTCGACCGCATCAACCGCATCGCCGGAAGGAGCGGCCAGTCGTGAGCACAGAGGGCGTAGGAACAGAGGGCGCAGGCACAGAGGGTGTCGGGGCAAGGGGTGCCACCACAGGTGGTGCGGTCACACAGGGCGAGACCACACGTGGGGCGGCCACACAGAGCGCGACCACACAGGGGGAGGGGACACAGGGCACGGCCACACAGGGCGCTGCCACACAGGGCGTGAGCACACCTCCCGCCGGCTTCTGGGCCCAGGCGGCTCAGGACCCCGACCGTGAGGTCCTCGTCGCTCCCGACGGCGAGGTGTGGACGGCGGGGCGACTGCACGCCGCCGCCAACCAGCTCGTCCACGGGCTGCGTGCCGCCGGACTCGAACGCGGCGACGCCTTCGCGGTCGTCCTGCCCAACGGCGTCGAGTTCTTCACGGCCCATCTGGCCGCCACCCAGGCCGGGTTCTACCTCGTCCCCGTCAACCACCACTTCGTCGCACCGGAGATCGCCTGGATCGTCGCCGACTCCGGTGCAAAGGTGCTCATCGCGCACGAGCGGTTCGCCGAGCCCGCCCGCCAGGCAGCCGACGAGGCCGGCCTCCCGGCCACCCACCGGTACGCGGTCGGCACGGTCGAGAGCTTCCGGCCGTACGCCGAACTCCTCGACGGACAACCGGAGTCGGCGCCCGCGGACCGCACGCTCGGCTGGGTCATGAACTACACCTCGGGCACCACCGGCCGCCCCCGCGGCATCCGCCGCCCCCTGCCGGGCAGGCCGCCCGAGTCGGCGTATCTCGGCGGGTTCCTCGGCATCTTCGGCATCAAGCCGTTCGACGACAACGTGCACCTGGTCTGCTCGCCGCTCTACCACACGGCCGTCCTCCAGTTCGCGGGCGCGAGCCTGCACATAGGGCACCGCCTGGTCCTGATGGACAAGTGGACCCCGGAGGAGATGCTCCGCCTCATCGACCGCGAGAAGTGCACCCACACCCATATGGTCCCCACCCAGTTCCACCGCCTGCTCGCCCTCCCGGAGGGCATACGGGCGCGCTACGACGTCTCGTCCATGCGGCACGCCATCCACGGCGCCGCCCCGTGTCCCGACCATGTGAAGCGGGCCATGATCGAGTGGTGGGGCGACTGTGTGGAGGAGTACTACGCGGCCAGCGAGGGCGGCGGTGCCTTCGCGACCGCCGAGGACTGGCTGAAGAAGCCCGGCACGGTCGGCAAGGCCTGGCCCATCAGCGAACTCGCGGTCTTCGACGACGACGGCAACCGGCTCCCGCCCGGCGAACTCGGCACCGTGTACATGAAGATGAGCACCGGAGGCTTCGCCTATCACAAGGACGAGGCCAAGACGAAGAAGAACCGCATCGGCGACTTCTTCACCGTCGGCGACCTCGGCTTCCTCGACGAGGACGGTTACCTCTTCCTCCGCGACCGCAAGATCGACATGATCATCTCGGGTGGCGTCAACATCTATCCGGCCGAGATCGAGTCCGCGCTCCTCGCCCATCCCGCCGTCGCCGACGCCGCGGCCTTCGGCATCCCGCACGACGAGTGGGGCGAGGAGGTCAAGGCCGTCGTCGAACCGTCCCCCGGCCACGAGCCAGGACCGGCCCTGGCCACCGCCCTCCTGGACCACTGCGCCGAGCAACTCGCCGGCTACAAACGGCCCAAGAGCATCGACTTCATCACCGAGTTGCCCCGCGACCCCAACGGCAAGCTGTACAAGCGGCGGCTGCGGGATCCCTACTGGGAGGGGCGGACGCGGCCTGTGTGAGTGCCGTTGGTACTTGGAGCGGTCGGGGTGTGCTCCGGACCCATGTGGCCTCGATCTATGTGGAGCGGGACCACCCCGACCAGCCCGCTTGACCTGCCCGGGTGGCGGCCCGAGGATCATGTGTCATGACGCCCGGACACGGCAGCACGGTTGACGGGGTACTGCGACGCAGTGCCCGGCGCACTCCCGCACGCGTGGCGGTGGACTACGGCGAGCGCTCCTGGACGTACGAGGAACTCGACGACGCCGTCTCCCGCGCGGCGAGCGTGCTCCTCGACCAGGGCCTCGCGCCGGGCGACCGGGTCGGCTCCTACGGCCACAACTCGGACGCCTATCTGATCGGTTTCCTCGCCTGTGCCCGCGCGGGCCTCGTGCACGTGCCGGTCAACCAGAACCTCACCGGCGACGACCTCGCGTACATCGTCGGACAGTCCGGGAGCACACTGGTGCTCACCGACCCGGACCTCACCGGTCAACTCTCCGGCGACGTACGGACGTTGCCGCTGCGGGACGCGGACGGCTCGCTGCTGGACCGGCTGGCGTCCGCGGCGCCGTACGACGGGCCCGAGCCGCGTACCGACGACTTGGTGCAGTTGCTCTACACCTCGGGCACGACCGCGCTGCCCAAGGGCGCGATGATGACTCACCGGGCCCTGGTGCACGAGTACTTGAGCGCGATCACCGCTCTGGACCTGAGCGCGGGGGACCGGCCGGTGCACTCGCTGCCGCTGTACCACTCGGCGCAGCTGCATGTGTTCCTGCTGCCGTACCTGGCGGTCGGGGCCACGAACATCGTCCTCGACGCGCCCGACGGGGACGGGCTCTTCGACCTGATCGAGGCCGGGCGCGTGGACAGCCTGTTCGCCCCGCCCACCGTGTGGATCGGCCTCGCGAACCGGCCCGACTTCTCGACCCGCGACCTGAGCGGGCTGCGCAAGGCGTACTACGGCGCGTCGATCATGCCGGTGCCCGTCCTGGAGCGGCTGCGCGAGCGGCTCCCCAAGCTGGCCTTCTACAACTGCTTCGGGCAGAGCGAGATCGGCCCGCTGGCCACCGTTCTGGGCCCCGACGAGCACAAGGGCCGACTGGACTCCTGCGGCCGTCCGGTCCTGTTCGTGGACGCGCGCGTGGTCGACGAGGACGGCAAGGACGTTCCCGACGGCACGCCCGGCGAAGTCGTCTACCGCTCACCGCAGTTGTGCGAGGGCTACTGGGACAAGCCAGAGGAGACCGCAGCCGCCTTCCGCGACGGCTGGTTCCACTCCGGCGACCTCGCGGTACGGGACGCCCACGGCTTCTTCACCGTCGTCGACCGGGTAAAGGACGTCATCAACTCCGGTGGCGTACTGGTCGCTTCACGCCAGGTCGAGGACGCGCTCTACACCCACGAGGGCGTCGCCGAGGTCGCGGTGATCGGCCTCCCCGACGACCGCTGGATCGAGGCCGTCACCGCGGTCGTCGTCCCGCGCGGCGAGGTCACCGAGGCCCAACTCATCGACCACGCCCGGGAGAAGCTCCCCCACTTCAAGGCGCCGAAGCGGGTCGTGTTCGTGGACGAGCTGCCGCGCAACGCCAGCGGGAAGATCCTCAAGCGGGAGTTGCGGGAGCGGTTGGGCGACTGAGCTGTCTCACCCGGGAGCCTGAGCGCCCTCACCCGGGAGCCGAGCCCAGGGCGGGTGCCGGGGCCGTGCGTGCCTCCGCTCCGGCGATGGTGTTCCGCAACACCTCACGTGCCGCGGCGAGTTCGGCGGCCCGGCGGTCGAGATCGCTCAACTGGGCACGCAGGGTGTCGAGTACACCTGGGCAAGGTTGTACGGCGGCCTCGTCCGTGGTGCAGGGCAGTACGTGCCGGATGACCCGTGTGGGCAGCCCGGCGGCGAGGAGTGCGCGAATGCGGAGTACGGCGGCGGTGTCCGAATCGGTGTACTCCCTATAGCCGTTGGGCAGCCGCTCGGGTCGCAGCAGCCCCGCCCGTTCGTAGTAGCGCAGCAGTCGCTCGCTGGTTCCCGTCCGGTCGGCCAGCTCCCCGATCAGCACGGGCGCGCACCCCTCTCCGGCTTGACCTTCCAACGGTGTCAGGGCTCAACACTGGCGCCCGCCCCCGCATTCCGCCGGGCGGCCGGCCCCTCAGGGAGACGCACATGATTCTCGACGCCCACAGCCATGTCCACGACCCGCTGGGTGCCCATTTGTCGGCGCTCGACGCCGCGGGCGTGCACCGCACGGTGCTGTTCCCCACCCGCGCACACCCGGAACGGGCCACCGACCTCGACTCCCTCCGCCACGAAATGGGCGCCCTGGAGAGGGCGTTGGCCGGTGGTTCCGGCGACGACGGATTCGCCCTGGCGCTACGGGAGTTGGACGAGGCCCTCGCCGAACACCCCCACCGCTTCCTCGGCTTCGGCTCCGTCCCCCTCGGCCGCCCCGACGCCGAGACCGCGGCCCGGGTGGAGCGCGACGTGACCGGCCGCGGGCTGTACGGCATCGGGGAGCTCACTCCGCCCCCGGACCGGGCGGCCCTCGTCGAACCGGTGCTCCGCGCGGCCCGCGACCACACCGGTCTCCCCGTGGTCGTCCACGGCGCCGCCCCCACGACCGCGGCGGACGTGCGCACACTCGCCGATCTGGCCGCCCGCTACCCGAAGGTGCCGCTGGTGATCAGCCAACTGGCCGGAGCACACTGGATGTTGGCCATCGACCTGGCCCGCGGACTCGCGGTCCTCGGCATGTACGCCGCGCACGTCGGCCCCGATCCCGCCATCGGCGGGCCGCTGGGCCTCGTCCTGGAGCTGGCACGCGGCCGCTCCTCCGCGCTGTTCGCCGGGTTCTCGCTGGTGCTCATCACCGGTCGCCCGGAACCCCGCACCGGACGCGCGCGGCGACAGGCCGTGGGCCGGAGCGTCATCCGCACGCTCGTCCTGATGGCACTGGGCTACGCCCTGACCGCGCTGGACACCGACGTCGACGTGATCCTGTCCGCTACGGCCTTCTCTTCCTCCTCGTCCTGCCACTGCACCGGCTGAGCGCACGGACGCTGGCGGCCGTCGCCGCCGCGAGCGCCCTCGTCCTGCCCCAAGTGCTCTACGCGCTACGGCAGTTCATCGAAGGCGGCGACTGGGCCGACGCCGTCGTCGCCGCCGATCCGCTCGCCAGGGTCACCGGCACGGACGGCTTCATGGAGCCGCTGTTCACCGGTGCGTACCCGGTGCTCACCTGGATGCCGTTCATGGTCGCGGGCATGGCACTGGCCCGCCTCGGCCTCACTCGCCCCAGGCTCCACGCCCACCTGCTCCTCGCCGGCGGCGCCCTGACCGTGCTCGGCTACGGCGGTTCCTGGCTGGCCCTGCACCTCGTCCCGCACGCGCTCACCGCGATCGGCGCGGCGACGAACGGCGGTTCCGCATCCTCGGCCTGGTGGTCCGGCACCGTCGGAGACCTCGGTGACAACACCCCGGCCGACTGGCTGCTGGTGGCCACACCGCGCAGCCAGACGACGTTCTCCATCTTCGGCAACACAGCCGTCGCGCTCACCGTCGTAGCCCTCTGCCTCTGGACGATACGCCGGCTGCCCCGGCTCACCCGCCTGGCCGCACCCGTGACCTCGGTCGGCACGACTGCGCTGACCGCTTACGTTCTCCACATCCTGGCCATTTGTGCCGTCGGCATGGAGGAGTCGACGGCCCCGCACGTCAGTCCCTGTTCGTCTTCATCACCACCTCGATGCTCCTGGCGACCCTCTGTATCCGACGGTTCCGTCGCGGCCCGCTGGAACACGTGCTCCACGGCACGACCCGCATCGCCGACCGCATCAGGTGATCCCGCCGGCCGGACGCGGTGGCCACCGTCGCGGAGCTGATCGGGATGCTGCGCACCCAGGTCGCCGTCGATCCCGGCCACCCGCGCGCGGTCGAGCTGGTGGGTGAACTCGCCGTCCGCAGTCACGAGTTCGCGGCGTTGCGGGCCCTCCACGACGTGACCGAAGCGACCCGCGGCCAGATGCGCCTCGACCATCCGCAGGTCGGCGAACTGAACCTGGACTGGGACGCCTACCCGATACCGGGCAACCCCGGCCCCACGCTCATGGTCTGCACCGACGCCGAGGGCAGCCTCGACGCCGAGCGACTCCAACTACCCGCCGGCCTGCTGCGCGCCGGCGGAAAGGTGTGCACCCTCGACGCTTGTGGGCGCCGGGCGTGGACGGACCGAATCGTGCTGGTCTGCCCGGCGGTCACGGCCAGTACGGCGGGCGATAAGGGGAGCACGTCGCGGTAGTGCGCCGACGGTGTGGCGCCGCCGGGAACCCACGCGTACGGACACACGGCGCCACCAGCCGCCGAGCCTGCAGACTCCTCCGTACCGCTGAACTTCGAAGAACCGGATCAACCCGGGCCGCCGGCCTCATGATGGTCGCGAGCGGTGAACTGCCGCTCGTCACGGCCGAGTACGGCTCGGACGGGACGCGCGTCGCGCCGCCGTGTCCAAGTGGCCGGGGGCGGGACGCTGGGCTGACGCGCCTTCGCATGGGCTGAAGATCGCGGCCGTACGTTCATTTCCGGCTTGCTTGCCGGGATTCCCGGGGCAGGATGAGAGATTGGCAAATTCCTTGGGTGGCTCGGTATACCGGAGGGAGTAGGGGGGGATCACGGATTCCGAGCCGAATTCCCGGTGACGAAATGGGCCGTCACCGAGGGAGGAACAACACAGTGACGGCTCAGCCGAGGGTGCCCCGCCTCGGGCCGAGCCGGAAGCCCACTCCCCGCACGGTGAGAATCCAGTCGCTGTCCCCGAGTTTGCTGCGCAGCGAACTGACGTGGGTGTCTATCGTGCGGCTGGCCCGTGGGCTCAGGGCATGGTTCGAGGCGTCGTCCCAGATCTCGGTCATCAGCCGACGCCGGGTGACAACGGTGTCCGCGTGGCACGCGAGGTAGTACAGCAGGTCGAACTCCTTGCGCGTGAGCTGTACGGGCATGCCACGCAGACGGACCTCCCGCGAAGCCCCGTTGATGCACATGTCCCCGACGCTGACCATTCCGGCCGGCGTGCGTCCCGCCTGCTCCCGTGGCCGCCAGGCGCGGCGCATCACGGCATCGATCCGTGCCACTAACTCGCGGAACTCGTAGGACTTGTCGAGGCAGTCGTCCGAGCCCGCCTGCAGTCCCAGAACGCGGTCCAGGTCGGCACCGCGGTCCGCGAAGGAAATGATCGGCGTGTCGCTGGTGTGGCGGATGCGACGGCACACCTCCAGGCCGTCGATGTCGGGGAGTTCGAGGTCGAGCAGGATGAGCTCCGCGCTGTCGCTGGCCTCCAGGGCCTCTGCTCCGGTCGTGACCGTCACGACGTCGAATCCATGCCGTTCGAGTCGGGGCGCGAGTTGTTGAGACATAGCTTCTTGACCTGCCACGATGAGCAGCTCCATAACGCCTTCCATCTTTGGTTACCCGATTTGACGATCACGGCGTCCGGTGGGGCGCGTGTAGCCGACGTGTATTCGGGGGAGACGACGTGAGTGATAGCTCGTGTCGTTCGTTGATGAGTGTGCGTGAGGGGAAATGATGGAACCCGCCGGTATGCGCCTCGGCTTCTATTAGCAGTCGAGTAGGTTTCGAGGCAATTACGCTCTGGTGACGTTCGCGGCGCCATAAAGGTGCGAACAGTTCCCCGGCTTCAACGCGGTCGGGAACTCAAGTGATGAAGTAGCGTGTGGTGGGGCCGACGACGGATTGGTCGCCCAGAATGCGGCCCTGCAACCCACTGCTCTGTACAGTTCATGACTGCCCCCGTTGACTACTGGATTTCACCGGTAGTAGAAAGTTGTCTTCCCTCGAACGGTGCGCCGCTGCAATGAAGCCTTGCACACCCCGTGTGACCCTCTCCCCCCGGAGTCCGATACGGCCGGTATCAGACAGTGCCAATGCATACTACATTCGGATGTTGCCATACCAAAGGTCTGCTTGCTCCTTGGCTGGATTTGATCGGGCTGCTGTCCGTTCACCACGGAAGTGGCCCGCTTTTCCCGAAGAATCCGCCGGAGGGCCCGTCGGGGCCGATCATGGCCATGCGGACGATGACCTCGGCGCCCTCGGCGACGGTCTGCGGGCCGCTGTGAGCGTTGAAGTCCGTCGCTGTGTGCCCGGGGTCGACGGCGTTGATCCTCAGCCTCGGACAGCTGCGCGCGTACTGCACCGTGGCCATGTTCAGCGCCGCCTTGGAGGAGTTGTAGGCCAGCGCGGAGTAGTAGACGGGCAGGAGCGACGTGTGGCTCTCGGGCGCGTCGGCGATGCTCAGCGAGCCGAGGCCGCTGCTCACGTTGACGACGACGGGAGCCGCGCTCTTCTCCAGCAGGGGCAGGAAGGCGTGGGTGACGCGGATGGGGCCGAACACGTTGGTCTCGTACGTGGTCCGGACCTGATCGGCCGTTGCCTCCTGGGCGTCGTTGCCCAGCCCGATGACACCGGCGTTGTTGACGAGTACGTCGAGATGGCCGGCTTCCTGGGCGACCAACTCCGCCGCGCCGCGCACCGAGGCGTTGTCGGTGACGTCGATGACCACCGGCCGTGCGCCGAGCCGCGCCGCGGCCTCGCGGCCCCGCTGTCCGTCGCGGGATCCGAGGTAGACGGTGTGCCCGGCGGCGATCAGTCTTCGCGCGGTCTCTCTGCCGAGCCCTCTGTTGGCGCCCGTGATGAGAGTGGTGGTCATGCGGCCAGCTTGGCTGGACATGCGTGCTTCAGGTAGTGCCCTCCGCTTCCTGGGAACGGCAATACCAGGATGCGCACATGCGTTCGCCGCCTGCATACTGATGTGATGAGCGGTTCGCGGGAGTTGGGGGTCGCGTTGCGGCGATGGCGCGACCGGCTCACACCGGAGGCGGCCGGACTGCCCAACGTCATGGGGGCGGTGGAACGGCGCCGGGCGACGGGGCTGCGCCGCGAGGAACTCGCCCTGCTCTCGGGCGTATCGGTGGACTACATCACCCGACTCGAACAGGGAAGATCGGTCTCGCCGTCCCACCCCATCCTCACCGGCCTCGCCCGGGCCCTGCGGCTCTCCGAGGCGGAGCGTGAGCACCTGTTCCTCCTGGCCGGCCAGCCCCCGAGCACGGACCGCCACACCTCCGCGCTGTCGCACGGGGCACGCAGACTGCTGGAGCAGCTGGACGGCGTGGCGGCCAGTGCCTACGACGCCTCCTGGACCCTCATCAGCTGGAACCGGCACTGGGTGGCCCTCAGCGGCGAACCCGGTGAGCTGCGGGGACGGGACCGGAATGTGGCGTGGTCTCATTTCACCGGTCGGGCAGGCATCGTCACGCACACCGAGGAACAGCAGGCCGAACTGGAGGCCGCGTTCGTGTCGGATCTGCGCGCCGCGACCATCCGCTGGCCCGACGACGACGAACTGCGGTCCCTGGTCTCCGATTTACGCGTCGTCAGTACCAGGTTCGCCGACCTCTGGGACGCGTACGTCATCGCGGTGCACACCATGAACCGCAAGACGCTCCATCATCCGGTCATGGGGCCGATGCACATCGACTGCCATGTGCTCATGGTGCCGGACAGCGACATTCGCATCGTGACCCACACGGCGGCGCCCGGCAGCGACGCCTCGGACAAGCTCAAGCGCCTCTACGCCGCGGCGGGTTGCTGACCGCCGCCGCGAGCAGGATTTGATGGTCCTCCGACGTCGCGCCAAGCCGTGAAGCGGCAGGCCGGGTCACGTAATCCCGGATGAGACCCGCCCGCGTCCTTGGTTTCCTCTTGAACGGCAGTTGAGTCTCCCCTGTGAAGTTGACAATCCGCTGACACTTCCTTGCGGATGTCCTTGAATTTTTGACTTGAGCTGCCGGGGGTGCAGCGATGAGGATTATCAGTGCCTTTCCAGGAACCGCCGCCCAGGCGCTGTCGCCGTGGAATTCAGCAAATGCACTGACGATCGGGAGAGCTCTATGGACGCATCGGTCATTGTCGTGGGAGCCGGACCTGCGGGACTGATGCTTGCCGGCGAATTACGTCTGGCGGGTATCGACGTCATCGTCCTCGACCGCCTCGCCCGGCGCACCGGGGAATCCCGTGGCATCGGATTCACCACCCGCACCATGGAAATCTTCGACCAGCGCGGTCTGCTGCCCCGTTTCGGAGACATCGAGACCAGCAATCACGGGCACTTCGGCGGAATTCCGCTGGACCTCGCCACGCTCGGCGCCACGCACCGTGCCGCCCGGACCGTTCCCCAGTCCGTCACGGAGACGGTGCTGGAGGGCCGGGCGCGTGAACTGGGGGCCGACATCCGGCGCGGCCGCGAAGTCGTCGGCGTACGGGACCTCGGAGACCAGGTCGAGGTGCGGGTGCGCGGCGAGTCGGGCGAACGGACCCTGACCTCCCGGTACGTGGTGGGCTGCGACGGAGGCCGGAGCGGCGTACGCAAGGCGACGGGCTTCGACTTCCCCGGCACCGAGGCCACCACCGAACTGTTCCTGGCCGACATCCGAGGGGTCGACCTCGAACCGCGCATGGTCGCGGACCGGGTCACCGGCGGCATGGTGATGACCGCGCACCTCGGCGGCGGCCTGCACCGGATCATCGTCAGCGAACACGGTGCGCCCCCACAGCGCCGCACCGGGCCGCCGCCCTTCACGGAGGTCGCCGACGCCTGGAAGCGGCTCACCGGCATCGACATCTCGCACGCCCAGCCGGTGTGGGTCAGCGCCTTCGGCGACGCGGCACGCCAGGTCACCGAGTACCGGCGCGGCCGTGTGCTGCTGGCCGGTGACGCGGCACATGTGCATCTGCCGGCCGGCGGCCAAGGCATGAACACCGGCATCCAGGACTCGGTGAACCTCGGCTGGAAGCTCGCGGCGGTCCTGCGCGGCACCGCCCCCACCGCACTGCTGGACACGTACCACGGCGAGCGGCACGAGGTCGGCAGGCGGCTGCTGCTCAACACCAGGGCACAGAGCCTGATCATCCTCGGCGGCGAGGACGTCCAGCCGCTGCGTGGTGTGCTCGCCGAACTCGCCCAGTACGAGGAGGTCGCCCGCCACCTCGCGGCCAAGGCGAGCGGCCTGGACATCCGCTACGACGTCGGCGGCGGGCACCCCCTGCTCGGGGCGCGCATGCCGCACCTGGAACTCGACGAAGCAGGCCGCGAAACCAGCAGCACCGCCCTGCTCCGGGCGGGCCGCGGCGTACTGCTGGACCTGACGGACAACCCGCATCTGCGCCGCCGCGCGGCCGACTGGGCGGACCGGATCGACGTGGTCACCGCCCGTGCCAAGGACCTTCCCCGGGGCAGCGCGCTCCAGGGCGTCGGCGGCGTACTGCTGCGCCCCGACGGCCATGTCGCGTGGATCGCGCCCGGCAGCCACTTCGACCTGCCAACGGCACTGGAGCGCTGGTTCGGGCCCGCGCGCTGAGCACGCGCGTCAACCGGCGCGGCAGCGCGCACAGCGACGAATCACCGAGCGTCCGAGAGAGGGAATTGATGCACAGCACGTTGATCGTGGCACGCATGGAGCTCGATTCGGCGGCGGAGGTCGCGCGGCAGTTCGCCGCGTTCGACCAGACCGAGATGCCCCATCTGATGGGGACCCGGCGCCGGCAGCTCTTCTCGTACCGAGGGCTCTACTTCCACTTGCAGGACTTCGACTCCGAGGACGGCGGGGAGCGGATAGAGGAGGCCAAGACCGATCCGAGGTTCATCGGAATCAGCCAGGACCTCAAGCCGTTCATCCAGGCCTACGACCCGGCCACCTGGCGCTCGCCCGCCGACGCGATGGCGCAGCGCTTCTACAACTGGGACGCCCGGTGAGCGGCACCCGCCGGGTGGTGATCACCGGCGTCGGCGTCACCGCCCCGGGCGGAATCGGGGTGAAGGACTTCTGGCAGCTGCTCGCCGACGGTCGTACCGCCACCCGCCGCATCTCCTTCTTCGACCCCTCGGCGTTCCGCTCCCAGGTCGCCGCGGAGGCCGACTTCGACGCGGAACTGTACGGCCTGCGGCCACAGGAGATCCGGCGTATGGACCGCGCCGCGCAGTTCGCGGTGGTGACGGCGCGGGAGGCCATCGCGGACAGCGGACTGGAATTCGACGCCCTGGACCCGTATCGCATCGGCGTCACCATCGGCAGCGCGGTCGGCGCGACCATGGGGCTGGACCAGGAGTACCGCACCGTCAGCGACGGCGGTCGGCTCGAACTGGTCGACCACGAGTACGCGGTACCGCACCTGTACAACTACCTCGTCCCCAGCTCCTTCGCCACCGAGGTCGCGTGGGCGGCGGGAGCCGAGGGCCCGAGCACCGTCGTCTCGACCGGCTGCACCTCCGGTCTCGACGCGATCGGGTACGCGGCCGAAGTGATCCGCGAGAACTCGGCGGACGTGGTGATCGCGGGCGCCACGGACGCCCCCATCTCACCGATCACGGTGGCCTGCTTCGACGCGATCAAGGCGACCACACCCCGCAACGACGAGGCCGCGACGGCCTCGCGCCCCTTCGACGCGAGCCGCAACGGCTTCGTCCTGGGGGAGGGTTCGGCGGTCTTCGTCCTGGAGGAACTGCACAGCGCCCGCCGGCGCGGCGCGCACATCTACGCCGAGGTGGCCGGATACGCGACCCGCTCGAACGCCTTCCACATGACCGGACTGCGCCCCGACGGACGCGAGATGGCCGAGGCGATCCGGGTCGCGCTGGACGAGGCACGGCTCAACCCCGAGGACATCGACTACATCAACGCGCACGGCTCCGGCACCAAGCAGAACGACCGGCACGAGACCGCCGCCTTCAAACGGAGCCTGGGCGACCACGCGTACCGGACACCGGTCAGCTCCATCAAGTCGATGGTCGGCCACTCGCTCGGTGCCATCGGCTCCATCGAGATCGCCGCCTCGGTGCTGGCCATGGAGAACGACGTCGTACCGCCCACGGCCAATCTGCACTCCCCGGACCCCGAGTGCGACCTGGACTACACCCCGCTCACGGCACGGGAGTGGCGTACCGACGCCGTGCTGTCCGTGGGCAGCGGATTCGGCGGTTTCCAGAGCGCGATCGTGCTCGCCGACGTCGAAAGGAGCCCCCGGTGAGCGAGGGCACCTGGGTGACGGGGCTCGGTGTGGCGGCGCCCAACGGCCTCGGCCTGGAGGCGTACTGGTCTGCCACCATGGCGGGCGAGAGCGGCATCGGCACCGTCTCCCGATTCGACCCCACGTCCTACCCGGCCCGGCTCGCCGGTGAGATCGACGGTTTCGTCGCCGAGGACCATCTGCCCGCCAGGCTGCTGCCGCAGACCGACCGGATGACCCGGATCGCGCTGGCCGCCGCCGACTGGGCGCTGGAGAACGCCGGAGTGGTGCCGGGCGAACTGCCCGAGTTCGACATGGGCGTGATCACGGCGAGCTCCTCCGGCGGCTTCGAATTCGGCCAGAACGAACTGCGGGCGCTGTGGAGCAAAGGCGGCCAGTACGTCAGCGCGTACCAGTCGTTCGCCTGGTTCTACGCGGTCAACAGCGGCCAGATCTCGATCCGCAACGGCATGCGCGGCCCCAGCAGCGTCGTCGTCAGCGACCAGGCCGGCGGACTGGACGCGCTGGCCCAGGCGCGCCGCCAGATCCGCAAGGGAACACCCCTCGTCCTCTCCGGCGCCGTCGACGCCTCGATCTGCCCATGGGGCTGGGTCGCCCAACTCGCCAGCCGGCGGCTGAGCGCCCGGAACGATCCCGAACGCGCCTATGTGCCCTTCGACGACGAGGCGGCGGGCCATGTGCCCGGCGAGGGCGGCGCCCTGCTCGTCCTGGAGGACGCCGAGCACGCCCGTGACCGCGGGGCCCGACGGATCTACGGCGAGATCGCCGGGTACGCCGGCACCCTCGACCCGCGCCCGGACAGGGGCCGCGAGCCCGGTCTGCGCAAGGCGGTCGAACTGGCCCTGGCCGACGCGCGGGCGGTACCGGGCGACATCGACGTCGTCTTCGCCGACGCGGCCGCCGTGCCCGAACTCGACCGGATCGAGGCCGAGACCATCACCAAGATCTTCGGACCTCGGGGCGTTCCGGTCACCGCGCCCAAGACCATGACCGGCCGGCTGTACTCCGGCGCCGCGCCGCTCGACGTGGCCGCCGCCCTGCTGAGCATCAGGGACGGCGTGATCCCGCCGACCGTACGCACCACCCTGTCCGACAGCTACGACATCGACCTCGTCACGGACGCGCCGCGCGAGGCCGTACTCCGCACCGCACTGGTCCTTGCCCGCGGCTACGGAGGCTTCAACTCCGCCATCGTCGTGCGCGCCGTGACGCGGTGAACCCCACTCAGAGGAGATACCGGTGAGCACTGCCACCCCCTTCACCCTCGACGACCTCACACGGATCCTGCGCGACGCGGCCGGCGTGACCGGAGAGATCGCTCCCGACCTGGAGTTCGAACTGCTGGGTTACGACTCGCTCGCCCTGCTGGAGACGTACACCCGCATCGAGCGGGAGTACGGCATCAGCCTCGACGAGGACGCCCTGGCCACCGTGCGGACGCCCGGCTCCCTGATCGAGGTCGTCAACACGCACCTGGCGGCCGTCGGCGCCGGCTGACGCCACCGCGACTCCGAACCCCTGCCCCTCCTCTCACCCCGGGAGATTCGACATGACACAAGACGGACGCAAGGTGGCCCTCGTGACCGGCGGCACCAGTGGGATCGGCCTGGCATCGAGCAGGCTGCTCGCAGAGCAGGGCCACCGGGTCTTCCTCTGCGCCCGCGACGAGGACGCGGTGACCCGCACCGTCAAGGAACTGGAGAACGCCGGCCACGACGCGGATGGCGTCGCGGCGGACGTGCGTCTCAGGGACGACATCAAGAACGTCGTCCAGGCGGCGGTCCGGCGCTTCGGCACCATCGACGTACTGGTCAACAACGCGGGCCGCAGCGGCGGTGGAGTGACGGCCGACATCACCGACGAGCTGTGGTTCGACGTCATCGACACCAACCTGAACAGCGTCTTCCTGATGACCCGCGAGGTGCTCACCAGCGGCGGCATGCGCGACAAGAAACGCGGCCGGATCATCAACATCGCCTCGACGGCGGGCAAGCAGGGCGTCGTCCTGGGCGCACCGTACTCGGCGTCCAAGCACGGCGTCGTCGGCTTCACCAAGGCGCTCGGCAACGAGCTGGCGCCGACCGGCATCACCGTCAACGCCGTCTGCCCCGGTTACGTCGAGACCCCCATGGCACAGCGCGTCCGCCAGGGATACGCCGACGCCTACGACACCACCGAGGACGCGATCCTCACCAAGTTCCAGGCCAAGATCCCCCTCGGCCGGTACTCCACGCCCGAAGAGGTGGCCGGACTCGTCGGGTATCTCGCGTCCGACACCGCTGCCTCCATCACCTCGCAGGCACTCAACGTCTGCGGTGGCCTCGGCAACTTCTGACGCCCCGCCGCTCGGCAGCCCGCAGACGCACCCAAGGAGATGAACATGACCGATCAGGCACCCCGCGAGGTGGAGCACGAGATCACCGTGCAGGCCGCCCCCGAGGACGTGTACCGGCTCCTGGCGGAGGTCGAGAACTGGCCGCGCCTCTTTCCCCCCTCGGTCCACGTGGAATACCTGGAGCGCAACGGCGACAGCGAGCGCATCCGCATCTTCGCCACCGCCAACGGCGAGGTGAAGAGCTGGAGTTCACGCCGCGAACTCGACGCGGAGAACCTGCGCATCACCTTCCGCCAGGAGGTCTTCACCCCTCCGGTCGCCGAGATGAGCGGCACCTGGATCCTTGAGCCGGTCCCCGCCGGACGGACCCGGGTACGGCTGCTGCACACCTTCCGTGCCGTCGACGACGACCCGGAGGGGCTGGCCTGGATCGACAAGGCCGTGGACACCAACAGCCGCGCCGAACTCCCGTCCCTGAAGGAGAACGTCGAACTTGCCGCGCAGCCCGACGAACGCACCCTCTCCTTCGAGGACAGCATCCGCATCAAGGGCTCCGCCAAGGACGTCTACGACTTCATCAACGAGGCCCAGCTGTGGGCCGAGCGGCTCCCGCACGTCGCCGAGGTACGGCTGACCGAGGACACCCCGGGCCTGCAGATCCTGCGCATGGACACGCTCACCAAGGACGGCTCCTCGCACACCACGGAGTCGGTACGGGTGTGCTTCCCGCACCACCGGATCGCGTACAAGCAGACGACTCTGCCCGCGTTGATGGACCTCCACACGGGCTGCTGGCAACTGGACGAGGACGCCGACGGCGTCACTACCGCCACCTCGCAGCACACCGTGGTCATCAAGACCGAGAACATCACCGGGATCCTCGGCCCGGACGCCGGCCTGACCGAGGCCCGCGAGTTCATCCGCGCCGCGCTCGGTACGAACAGCACAGCCACACTCGGACACGCCAAGGACTACGCGGAAGCGCGGCGCTGAGCCATGGACGAGGCAGGGGACACGGACGTCGTCGTGGCCGGCGCCGGCCCGGTCGGGCTCATGCTGGCCGGTGAACTCCGCTCCTGGGGCGCCCGGGTGACCGTCCTGGAACAGCTCGTCGAACCTACCACCGAGTCGCGGGCCTCCACCCTGCACACCAGGACCATGGAGATCCTCGACCGACGAGGACTCCTGGACCGCCTGGGCAGCCTGCCGAGCGGCGGCCCCGGCCACTTCGGGGGCCTGCCGCTCGACCTGACGGCCGCCGACCCGCGCCACCGGTACGCCGGCCAGTGGAAGTGCCCGCAGACCCGGATCGAGGCCGTCCTGCACGAATGGGCCACCGAGCTGGGTGCGAAGGTCCGGCGCGGGCACGTCGTGACCGGACTGACCCAGCACGACGACCGGGTCGAGACCCTGGTGATGCCGCTGGGCGGCACGCCCTACCGGCTGTCCGCCGCCTATCTGGTCGGCTGCGACGGCGAGTTGAGCACCGTACGGCAGCTCGCCGGGTTCGACCTTGAGGGCCAGGACGCCACCCGGGAGATGCTGCGCGCCGACGTCGCCGGCATCGACGTACCCGGCAGGCGCTTCGAGCGACTGCCGAACGGGCTCGCCACCGCGTTCCGCTGGCCCGAGGGCACCACCCGCGTCATGGTGCACCGCTACGGCGAACAGCCCCGGCCCCGCACCGGGGAGCCCGAGTTCGCCGAGGTCGTCGCCGCCTGGGCCGAGGTCACCGGCGAGGACATCGGCGCGGGGACCCCGGTCTGGCTGAACACCTTCGGCAACACCCGCCGCCAGGTCACCGCGTACCGGCGCGGCCGCGTCCTGCTCGCCGGGGACGCCGCCCATGTGCAGATGCCGGTCGGCGGCCAGGCGCTCAACCTGGGCCTGCAGGACGCGGCGAATCTCGGCTGGAAGCTGGGCGAGCGGATCACCGGCAGGGCCGGCGACGAACTGCTCGACAGCTACCACGCCGAACGCCACCCCACGGGCCGACGCACCCTCAACCACATCCAGGCGCAGGCGCGCCTGCTGCTCGGCGGCCCCGAGGTGGAGGCGCTGCGGACGATCTTCGGCGAGCTGCTGGAGAAGGACGCCGTCCGCCGCCATCTCGCCCGCGCCATCAGCGGCCTCGACACCGAGGAGACTCCGCCGCCCGCCGGGCGCGCTGCTCGCTCCTCCGCAACCCTTACGACACACGGGAGTTCCCCCATGAGCAGGCTCACTGGCAAGACGGCCCTCATCACCGGATCCGGCCGCGGGATCGGCCGGGCCACCGCACTCGAAATGGGACGCGAAGGGGCCCTGGTCGCCGTCCACTACGCGCGCAACGAGGAGGCGGCCCAGGAGACCGTCGCGCAGATCGAGAAGGACGGTGGCCAGGCCTTCGCGATCGCCGCCGAACTCGGCGTGCCCGGCGATGTGCACGAGCTGTTCCTCGGCCTGGAACAGGGGCTGAAGGAACGCATCGGCGAAGTGCGGCTCGACATCCTGGTGAACAACGCGGGGGAGACCACGGGCGGTGTCGCGCCCGAGGACGTCACTCCCGAACAGTTCGACCGCTACTTCGCCGTCAACGCCAAGGCGCCCTACTTCACCGTGCTGCGCGCCCTCGAAGTCATGCCGGAGGGCGGGCGGATCATCAACATCTCGTCGGGGCTCACCCGGTTCGCCAACCCCGAGCAGGTGGCGTACTCGATGACCAAGGGCGCCATCGAGCAGCTCACCCTGCACTTCGCCCGCCATGTGGCCCCCCGCGGCATCACGGTCAACACCGTGGCACCCGGCATCACCGACAACGGCAGCGCCGTCTTCGACATCCCGGAGGCGGTGGAGCAGATGGCCCAGCTCTCCGCGTTCAAGCGGGTGGGCGCGGCGAAGGACGTCGCCGATGTGGTGACCTTCCTCGCCACCGACGAGGCCCGCTGGATCACGGGTGCCTTCCTCGACGCGACCGGCGGGACCCTCCTCGGATGAGCGCGACCGCGGACACCCCGCGCACCGCCGTCGTCACCGGCGCCAACAAAGGCATCGGACGAGGAATCACCCGGCGCCTGGCCGAACTGGGCATGCGGGTCTATCTCGGAGCACGCGACGAGGAACGCGGCCTGGCGGCCGAGCGCGAACTGCGCGCCGACGGGCTCGACGTGCGCTTCCTGCACCTCGACGTCACCGACGAGACCTCGGTCGCCCAGGCGGCGAAACGGCTGGAGGAGGAGGTGAGCCATCTCGACGCCCTGGTGAACAACGCGGGCCTCGGCGGCTCCGCACTGCCTCCCAGCCAGGTCCCGGTCGCCGAGGTGCGGCGCACCTACGAGACGAACGTCTTCGGAGTCATCGCCGTGACCAACGCGCTGCTGCCCCACCTCAGGCGCTCCCCGGCCGGCCGCATCGTCAACATCAGCAGCGTCCTCGGCTCCCTCACCCACGCGGCGGCCCTGGAGGATCCGACCGGAGTCTTTCCCCCGGGCGTCTTCCCAGCGCTGCTGGAGTACAACACCTCGAAGGCCGCACTCAACGCCGTGACCGTCACGTACGCCAATGAGCTGCGCGGCACCGGAATCCTGGTCAACGCCGTCTCACCCGGCTTCGTGGCCACCGACATCAACGGCCACCGAGGAGTACTGACGCCCGAGGAGGGTGCGCGCATCCCGGTGCTGCTGGCCACCCTCGGCGAGGACGGCCCCACCGGAACCTTCGTCGGGGAGGACGCCACACCGACCGGCCAGCGGCTGTCGTGGTGACACCGACCCAATGACAACCAGCAACCCAGGACCGGGGGACAGACAGTGACCACCGTGCAGGCTCCGTCCGCGGAGACCGACCGGCTGACGGAACTGAGCGAACTGAAGGAACTGGCCCGGCACGGCCCGGACCTCAAGGCCACCGAGCGGCAGCACGCGAAGGGCAAGCTCACCGCTCGGGAGCGGATCGAACTCCTGCTGGACAAGGGGAGTTTCACCGAGATCGAGTCGCTGCGCAGGCACCGGGCGAGCGGCTTCGGCCTGGAGGCGAAGAGGCCGCACACCGACGGTGTGGTTACCGGCTGGGGCACCGTCGAGGACCGTACGGTCTTCGTGTACGCCCATGACTTCCGCATCTTCGGCGGCGCCCTCGGCGAGGCCCACGCCCAGAAGATCCACAAGATCATGGACCTGGCCCTCGCGGCCGGCGCGCCGCTGGTCTCGCTCAACGACGGTGCGGGCGCCCGCATCCAGGAGGGCGTCTCGGCGCTGGCCGGCTACGGCGGCATCTTCCGGCGGAACACCAGGGCGTCGGGGGTCATCCCGCAGATCAGCGTGATGCTCGGTCCCTGCGCGGGCGGAGCCGCCTACTCGCCCGCCCTCACCGACTTCGTCTTCGCGGTCCGGGACATCTCGCAGATGTTCATCACCGGTCCCGACGTCGTCCAGGCCGTGACCGGCGAGCAGGTCTCGCAGAACGGGCTGGGCGGTGCCGACGTCCACGGCGGGACGTCCGGTGTCGCGCATTTCGTGTACGACGACGAGGAGAGCTGCCTGGCGGAGGTCCGCTACCTGCTCTCCCTGCTGCCCGCCAACAACCGCGAGCTGCCTCCGGTGACGCACGGGGAGGACCCCGCCGACCGGCCCGGGGACGCACTGCTCGACCTGGTTCCGGCGGACGGGAACCGCTCGTACGACATCCGCGCGGTGATCGAGGAACTCGTCGACGACGGCGACTTCATGGAAGTCCACGCCGGGTGGGCGCCCAACATCGTCTGCGCGCTGGCCCGCCTGGACGGCCAGGTGGTCGGCATCGTCGCCAACCAGCCCGCGGCGATGGCCGGCGTCCTGGACATCAAGGCCAGCGAGAAGGGCGCGCGCTTCGTGCAGTTCTGCGACTCCTTCAACATCCCCCTGGTGACTCTGGTCGACGTGCCGGGCTTCCTGCCCGGGGTCGACCAGGAGCACGAGGGGATCATCCGCCGGGGCGCGAAGCTGCTGTACGCCTACTGCAACGCCACCGTGCCGCGGATCTCGGTGGTGCTGCGCAAGGCGTACGGCGGCGCGTACATCGTCATGGACTCGCGCTCCATCGGCGCCGACATCGCGTTGGCCTGGCCGGGCAACGAGATCGCGGTCATGGGGGCCGAAGGCGCGGCCAACGTGGTCTTCCGGCGCGAGATCGCCGCGGCCGAGGACTCCGAGGCCATGCGCGCGCGGAAGATCGAGGAGTACCGCAGCGAGCTGGTCCACCCCTACTACGCGGCCGAGCGCGGACTCGTCGACGACGTGATCGACCCGCGCGACACCCGGGCGGTACTGATCCGCTCCCTCGCCATGCTGCGCACCAAGGACGCCGAACTGCCGCGCCGCAAGCACGGAAACCCGCCGCAGTGACCTCCAGGAGGCCCAGATGAACGAGCTTCGACCGCCCTGCGGACTGCGGGTCGAGAAGGGCAGCCCCAGTGAGGAGGAGCTGGCCGCGCTCACCGTGGTGCTGCTCGCCCGGGCCGCCGCGGCCGGGCCCGGCCGACCCGCCCGGCACGGGCGGCGGACGGCCCACTGGCGCAGGCCCGAACGCGGCCCCGGCTTCGAAAGTCCCCGGGCCTGGCGGAACGGTATCCGCTGAAGCCCGGATGCCAACGATGAGCTGTCGACGAATGGGGACCAGGCAATGAACGTCGGATTTCTCTTCGACCTGCGCAATCCCGAGGAATGGAAGCGGCCCTGGGCGGACCACTACGCACGGGCCCTGGAGTTCTGCGAAGAGGCCGACCAACGCGGCGCGGGCGGTCTCTGGTTCACCGAGCACCACCTCTTCGAGGACGGCTATCTGCCGCAGCCGCTGACCTTCGCCGCGGCGGCCGCGGCCCGCACCCGGCACGCCCGGA
Organism: Streptomyces sp. P5F9; assembly: GCF_057961495.1. Classification (NCBI taxonomy): domain Bacteria; kingdom Bacillati; phylum Actinomycetota; class Actinomycetes; order Kitasatosporales; family Streptomycetaceae; genus Streptomyces; species Streptomyces sp. P5F9. Next base: position 24,563 of record NZ_JBXVPZ010000068.1, read on the forward strand.
TCGGCACCTCCGTCCTGCTGCCCGCGCTGCGCAGGCCCGCACACCTCGCCGAAGAGGCCGCCGTCGTCGATCTGATCAGCGGCGGCAGGCTGGAACTCGGACTCGGCGCCGGCTATCGCGTGCCCGAGTACGCCCTGTACGAGGCCGACTTCAAGGGCCGGTTCGCGCGGACCGAGGAGAACATCCGCGAGGTCCGCAGGCTCTGGGAGGAGCAGGCCGTCACCCCGGTGCCGATCCAGGACCCGGTGCCACTGTGGGGCGGGTTCTACGGTCCGCGCGGTGCCCGGATCGCGGGTCGCCTCGGCATCGGGCTGCTCCACATCTCCCACGAGAAGTTCGAGCACTACCGCGCCGGCCTCGTCGAGGGAGGCCACGACCCGGACACCGCCCGGGTCTCCGACCTGCTGCCGATCATCCTCTCCGAGGACCCGGACGCCGCCTGGTCGCGGGTCGCCCCGTATCTGGCACACCAGGTCAACAGCTATCAGCAGGCATCCGTCGAGGGCACCGGCCGACCGAGGCCACCCGTCATCCACGCCGACGAATTCCGCGACCGCACCTCCAACGCTCCCTGGGGGGCGCTGAAGATCCTCACCCCCGAGGACGCCGCGGCGCAGATCCTGGAGATGACCAAGGGTCTGCCCGTCCAGCACCTCATCTTCTGGGCGAGCATCGCCGGCATGCCGGACGACCTGGTGGCCGAGAACATCCAGCTGGTCAGCGAGAAACTGCCGGCCCTGATCGGGTCATGACCGCGCTCTCCGCGTCGTCCGCCGCGAGTGCCGGGACGGGGAGCTGGGACCGGCGCCTGTGGGGCATCCTGTTCGTCCTCTCCGGCAACATGATCCTCGACGCTCTCGAAGTGTCCGTGGTTCTCGTCGCGCTGCCCACGATCAAAGCGGACCTCGGACTGTCGCTGTTCCAGGTCCAGTGGATGATGAGCGGCTTCGCGATCGGTTTCGCGACCCTGCTCGTGCTCGGTCCCCGAGTCAACGCTCGCTGGGGCCGGCGTCGTTCCTACCTCGGAGCCATGCTGCTGTTCGCGGCGGCCTCGCTCGCGGGCGGCCTGACCGACGACGCGACATTGCTCATCGCCACCCGCGTGGTCAAGGGAGGCTGCGCGGCACTGACCGCGCCGACCGGCCTCGCGATCATCAGCACCACCTTCGAGGAGGGACCCGGGCAGCGCCGGGCCGTCACGGTGTACTCCCTGTTCGGTGCCGCCGGGTTCACGGCCGGGCTGCTGCTCTCCGGAGTGCTGCTCCAGGCCGATTGGCACCTGACATTCCTCTTCCCCGCCCCGGTGGCGCTGGCGCTGCTGCTGTTCGGGCTGCGCCTCGTCCCACCCGACGCCGGCCGCGGCAGGGCTCCGCGAGTCAACGCCCGTGTGCTGCGCAACGGCCCTCTGCTGCGCGCCGCGCTGGGCGCGGCCACGCTCAACGGCACGTACCACAGCCTGCTGGTGATGATCACCTTCGAGTCCCGTGACCGGTTCGGCTGGGCTCCGTGGCAGACCGCGGTGGCCCTGCTGCCCGCGTGTCTTCCCCTGGCGGTGACCGTGCCTTTCGCGGGCCGCCTGGTCGCGCGGTTCGGCACGCCTAGGCTGATCGCGCTGGGCGCCCTCGCGACGTTCGCCGGGTGCGCGCTCCGCACCTGGCGTCCGGCGGACGCGTCGTACGCGACCGGGACGCTGCCGACGCTGCTGCTGCTCGGCGCGGGCTTCGTGTTCGCCTTCGCCGCGCTGAACGTCCAGGCCACCTCCACCGTCGCAGCACAGGACCGCCCCATGGCCGTCCCGCTCTACCAGACGGCGGTCCAGCTGGGGGCCATCGTGCTGCTCCCGTCGACCGCCCTGCTGCTCGCCTCCTCCGACAGTGACCGCCCGGCGCTGCTGCTCGTCCTGGCGGTCACCGGCGCGGGCCTGCTCGTCGCGCTGACGGGACTCCGCGGCTCCGCAGCGACACCACCCCGAAAGGTCTCACCGTGACATCACCACGAAAGGTTCTGCCATGACCGAGCGCATGACCGGGCGCCCCATATCGCTGCTCGTCATCGTCGGCAGCGTCCGCGACGGGCGGTTCGGGCCGACGGTGGCCGACTGGTTCGCCCAGCAGGCGCGGGCCCACGCCGACGTGGGTGTGGACGTCCTGGACGTACTGGACCATCCGCTGCCCCTGGTGATGCCCGAACCCGGGGCGCGGCCGCCGGCCGGGGTCGCGGAGATCCGTGACGCCGTGGCCGGGCGTCTCGCCGCCGCGGACGCCTTCGCCGTGGTGACCCCCGAGTACAACCACGCCTGCCCCGCCGCGCTGAAGAACACCATTGACTGGTTCTTCGACGAGTGGGCGGCCAAGCCGGTCGGGTTCGTCTCGTACGGGGGGATGGGCGGCGGGCTGCGTGCCGTGGAGCAGCTCCGGCAGGTCTTCGCCGAGCTGCACGCGGTGACCGTGCGCGAGTCCGTCAGCTTCCACAATGCCTGGGAACGGTTCGACGGCGACGGCAGGCCCAAGGACGCCGAGGATGCCGCGGGCGCGGCGAAGGTGATGCTGGACCGCCTCGTCTGGTGGGGACACACCTTGCGCGACGCGCGCGCCGAACGCCCCTACGAGCGCTGAGGGAGGGGCGCGATGACTCAGCGGACTCGGACGGCCCGTCAGGCCGGGCTCGACATGCCGGACCCACGGCGCCCGGACGTGGCGGCCGTCTTCGTCAGTCACTGGTACGTCCCGAACCGCGCGCGCGGGCTGGCCGACCTTCAGGACCTCGTCGGGCAGTGGAGCGCCACTCCGTGGCCCCCGGGTGTGCTGTCCTTCAGCTGCTTCCTCAGCACCGACGACGACACCGTGCTGACGTACACGCAGTGCGGTGAACCGGGCGCCTACCGGAGGATGCTGGACACGCTCGGCGGGGTGGCCCGGGCCGAGGCCGTCGAGTACCGGCCGCACCGCAGCGTGGTGCTCGACTCCGCGCCGCGGAAACCGGGTTGCGTGATCGTGGCCATGTTCGACGTGGACGGCCCGGACCGCCAGGAGCGGATCATCGAGTCCATCGCAGGCGCCGTCCAGGACCCGGCCGGCCGGCGGACTCCGGGGATGCTCTCGGCCAACTTCCACGCCAGCAAGGACGGCACCCGCGTGCTCAACTACGCGGAGTGGACGACCGACGAGGCGCACATCGCCTTCCTGGCGGGCGCGACGCACGTCACGACCCGCCGCGTCAGCGACGACACCCCCGGCGTACGGCCCATCGGCTTCAAGCGCTACCACCTCCACCGGAGCATCGGCGTCTGACGGACACAGTTCGAGGGGGCCGCCCGGCAGCTGCCGGGCGGCCCCCTCGAACTGTGTCAGCGCGTCAGGGTCGTGTGGTGGCGGTAGAGGGACCCCAGGTCGTCCTCGCTGTTGCCGACGTCCATGAGCATCGCCTTCGTCACGATCTGCATGTGCGTGATCGCCTGCTCCTCCGAGAGCCACTCCGAGAAGATCAGGACGCTCCTGCCGTCGAGGGCGATGTGGATGTTCGCCGCGATCGCTCCGGGGTAGGCACGGTCCGCGCCCGCGGCGGCCTCCTCGGCCTTCAGCAGATCGTCGATCCACTGCCGGGCCGCCTCGTGGCTCTCCATGGGAAACGCCGCGACCGGGAAACTCCGGGCGGGCGGCGGGGGGTCGCTCACGGCGGTCCCGCGGACGACCTGGTACAGCCGGTACGGCACCGGGCCGCCGGACCCGGCCGACGCGGCGCGGAATCCGCTCCCGTCCAGCAGGGACTTCTGGAGCGTCTCCTCGGAGGCCCACTGCTCGTAGGTCAGCACCTGGCCGTTCTGCGTGCTGGTGAAGCAGTTGACGGAGACGAGCCCCTCAGGCCACTCCGCGGACCGACAGTGCGACACGACGGCGTCGGCGACGGCCTCCTGATCTTCGCCGCCGCCGGAGTTCAGCACGCCGACGAGTACGGCGTCGACGTCGGGGCGGCTGATACGGGGAAGCGTGTCGGGCGTGCTGGACATCCACAACTCCTCAAGGCGTGGGACACGGCACTGCTCATTCCATTCTCCGCCGCACGGGAGTGAATTCGGCCGGGGGTCGGTCCAGGATGTCGACAAATGAATGTCAGTGGGCCGCCATCTCTGCAAAGACTTTTCAAGGAACGTCAATTCAACGCGAATTCTCTCCCGATGGAGGTGTGCCGAGCAGCAGGGCGGCGACCTGCTCGAAATAGGGCGTGATGTCGTTGACGCAGGCGTCGGAGAGCGCCGGGGTGTGGGCGATGGAGCGCGCCACGTTGATACCGAGCAGCCAGGCGGTGAGCAGCTCGGCACGCAATTCACGGTCGGGCAGGTCGACGAGTTCCTCGAAATTGCGCACGTAGGTGTCGTACAGCTGCGAGTTGAGCTGCTCGCGGCATTCCTGGCGGCTCGACGACAACAGGAGCGCGGTGAGCGGGTGTCCGCCCGCCGTCCCGTCCTCGTCCTGCCGCATGGTCGCGTGCAGGAGGCGGGTCGGCAGATAGGCCGGGCTGTCTTCGGCGGCGGTGTCCGACTGCTCCTCGACCAGTCGCGAGGCCTCTTCGAACAGCCGCTCCTTGGAGCCGAAGTAACGGAAGATCAGCTTCGGGTCCACACCCGCGTCGCCGGCGATGTCCCGCACACCGGTCGCGTCGTAGCCCAGAAGGGTGAATCGGGCCCGGGCCGCAGCCAGCAGCGCGGCTCTGGTGGCCGTGCGGTCCCGCTTGCGCTTTGGGGTCTGAGTCACCGGTGTCTCCCTGAAGTCAGCCGTCGTTGACATCGTAATGGAGGGCGCCTAGCTTGAACCAAGTCATCCGTTGGTGACTTAGTCGGCATGTCTGCCGTGCGGCGAGGTTCGAGGAGCTTCTTGATGAAGACGGTTGTGATCACAGGCGGGAACGACGGGATCGGACGGGGCCTGGCCCTCACGCGTCTGGAACGTGGAGACAAGGTCGTCGTGATCGGCCGCAGCGAGGAGAAGGGCAAGGGATTACTGGCGGCCGCCGACGAGCGCGGCGCAGGTGACCGTGCCTTCTTCATCGCTGCGGATCTGAGCCTGGTCGCCGAGAACCGGAGGGTCTTGGACGAGATCAAGGCCTCGTTCCCGGTCGTCGACGCGCTGGTGCTGTGCGCACGGTTCTTCCGCTCGGACCGCTTCCAGACCGCCGACGGCTACGAGAACACGTTCGCGCTGGAATACCTCAGCCGCTACCTCCTCAGCCACGGACTGACCGAGACGCTGGAGAAGTCCGAGGCCCCGGTCATCGTGAACGTCGCCGGCCCGGGCATCCAGAAGCCCGGCATCCGCTGGCAGGACCTCCAGTCGGAGCGCGGCTACAACGGCGTCGGCGCCCAGATGCAGGCGGGCACCGCCAATGACCTGCTCGGTGTCGCCTACGCAGCCGAGCACACCGGCCGCACGCGCTACGTGCTCATCAACCCGGGCAGCACCGCGACCAGCATCGCCGGACAGTACGACGCCATGACCAAGGCGCACGTCGACGCCCTGAAGCGGATGGGCAAGCCCGTGGCGCAGGCCGTCGCGCCCATCGACGCCGTCATCGACGCGCCGCCCGTCGAGCCGCTGAGCGCCTATGTGGAGGGCGAGCGGATCAGGGTCGACCACCCGGCGCTGTTCGACAAGGACGCCGCGGCACGCCTCGCCACCGTCACCGAGGAACTGCTGGCCCGCTGACCCGGTTCGTCGTCCGGCCGCCCCGTCCCGGTCTCCAGTGTCAGGGACGGGGCAGCCTGTGATCCCCGTGGAGCCCCCTCTCCACGGCCG
>NZ_JBXVPZ010000069.1:0-30066 GCF_057961495.1 Streptomyces sp. P5F9
GAGGTGGCGGCGGACTGTCGGTGGAGTGCATGTGGGGGACTCCTGTGTCAGGGGGTGGTGATGCCGGCGAGGGTGAGGAGGAGGTCCTTGACGTCGGTCGCGTCGATCTCGTCGCGTGCGGGACCGGGCTGAGAGCACAGCAGGACGGGGCTGTCCTGCGGGTCCTGCGGGAGGCGGCCGTGGCTGCCGCGCACACCGGAGGGGTCCAGGGGGACCGTCTTGATGCGGTAGCGCAGGCCGGCCTTCTTGCGGGCGACGTGGCCGATGGCGCGTGCCTTCACGCCGGGCACGGTGGGGTCGTAGAGGAGTTCGGCGGGGTCGTAGCCGGGTTTGCGGTGGATCTCGACCTGGCGGGCGAAGTCGGGGGCGCGTTCGTCGTCCAGCCAGTAGTAGTACGTGAACCAGGCGTCCGACTCCGCGATGGCGACCAGTTCCCCGGAGCGTTCGTGGTCCAGCCCGTGGAACGCCTTGCCCTTCTCGTCCAACACCTGCTCCACGCCCGGGAGTTCGGCGACGATGTCCGCCACCGCGTCCGTGTCGGCGGGGTCGCGGACGTAGACGTGGGCGACCTGGTGGTCGGCGACCGCGAAGGCGCGGGAGGTCCACGGGTCGAGGTACTCCATGCCGTCCTGCGTGTAGACGTCGAGCAACCCGGCCCGGCGCAGCGCGCGGTTGATGTCGACCGGGCGGGAGACCGGCGCGATGCCGTACTCGCTCAGGATCACGACCGTGGCGTCCTCGCGCCGGAAGTGGTCCAGCAGGGGGCGGAGCGCGTCGTCGAGCCGTCGGGCCTCGCGGGCCGACTGCGATGAGTCGGGGCCGGAGCGCTGGGGTTCGTAGTCGAGGTGGGGAACGTAGACCAGGGTCAGGTCGGGGCGGTGCTCGTCGAAGATCTGGCGGGCCGCGGCCAGGATCCACTGGCTGGAGGGCATGCTCGCGTTGGGGCCCCAGTAGGTGAAGAGGGGGAACGGGCCGAGCCGGTCGGTGAGTTCGTCGTGCAGGGCGGGCGGCCAGGTGTAGCAGTCGGGTTCCTTGCGGCCGTCGGAGTAGTAGACGGGGCGCGGGGTGACGGTGAGGTCGACGTCGGCGCCCATGGCGTACCACCAGCAGACGTTGGCGACCTTGTAGTCGGGCTTGGCGCGGCGGGCCGTCTGCCACAGCTTCTCGCCGCCGACCAGGGCGTTGTGCTGGCGCCACAGCAGGACTTCGCCCAGGTCGCGGAAGTACCAGCCGTTGCCGACGACGCCGTGCTCGGCGGGCGGTACGCCGGTGAGGAGGGTGGACTGCACCGAGCAGGTGACGGCGGGCAGCACGGGGTTGAGCCGGGCCTGGAAACCCTGTGTGGCGACGGCCGAGACGGCGGGCATGTGCTGCAGCAGGCGGGGGGTGAGGCCGGCGATGTCGATAACGACCAGTCTCGTCATGAGACGGGCTCCTTTCGCGTGAGGGACAAGGGATGCAGGCCGAGTTCCTCGAACCGGTCGCGGGTCCAGGCGAGTTCGGCGGCCAGGCCCGCGACGAGACCCTCGCGGTCGCGCGGTCGCAGGTGCTCGGGCAGGACGGACCAGGTGTAGGTCTCGACCTCGACGTGGTCGCAGACAGCGTGCGGGCCGCCGAGCAACTCACCGAGGGCGCTGGTCAGTTCGTCCGCGGTGGTGCGCAGCGGCGGTTCGGGCTCGGCGTGCAGCGGCGCGTGGAAGTGGACCCGCCAGGCGGACGCGGGGTCCAGCTCCCCGGCGAGGGCGTCCGGGAGGTCGTCCACGCCGGTGACGGTGCCACCGGGTGCGGTAGTCCGGGTCTGGTGGAGGAAGCGGGGTTCGACGAACCGGGCGAGCGCTCGGCGCGCGGCCGGGTCGGCTGGATCGTCGGCCTGGAGGGCACTGGACGCCTGGACCTTGACGACCGGGAGGCCGGCGTCGGCGAGGCGGCGCAACGCCTGCGCCGGTTCCTCGAACTGCACGGCGAGATGACACGTGTCCAGGCAGATGCCGAGCCGCTCGGGGTCCAGTCCCCCGAGTTCCCGGGCGGCCTGGACGGTGTTCTCCACCACACATCCGGGCTCGGGTTCGAAGCCGACCCGGATCGCGCGGCCCGTTTCGCGTTCCAACTGGGCCAGTTCTGCGCCGAGTTGGTCCAGGGCCCGGCGGGCGGTGTCGCGTGCGGCGGTCGGCCAGGGGGTGCGCCAGGCCAGGGGCAGGGTCGAGACGCTGCCGCGCCGCGCGTCGTCGGGCAGCAGCCCGGCGAGCACCCGGGCACAGTCGACGGTGTAGCGCAGGCGGGCGGGATCGGTCCAGTCGGGCAGGTAGACGTCCTTCTTGACCACCTCGCGGTGGAAACCGCCGTAGGGGAAGGCGTTGAGGGTGACGGTCTCCAGTCCGCGTGCGGTCAACTCGGTCCGCAGACGCTGGACGGCTTCGGGCCGGGCCGACAGTTCGGTGACCACGTCACGGGCCAGCCACAGGCCGATGCCGAGCAGATCGACGCCGAGCGTTTCCCGTACGGGCTCGGCGTAGGCGGCGAGTTGGGCGACCACTCCGTCGAGGTCCTCGGCCTGGTGGACGTTGCTGCAGTAGGCGAGGTGGACGGTCGTACCGTCGGTGTGTCGGAAACGCACGGCGGCCTCACTCTCCGCCGCGTTTGACCGAGTTGCCCTCGAACAGGGCCGTCTCGTCCGGCTTGACGTCCTCCAGGTCCAGTCGCCCGCTCTGACCGTAGAAGGCCACCGGGTTGCCCCACATGACCTGGTCGACGGTGTCGGCGTCGAAGCCGGCGGCGAGCATCGCGTCAGCGGTCTTCCGGGTCTTGAGGGGGTCGCTGCGCCCCCAGTCGGCGGCCGAGTTGACGAGCATCTGCCCGGTGCCGTGCTCCTGGAGGATCCGCACCATGCGGTCCTCGCTCATCTTCGTGTGCGGGTAGACGGAGAAACCCATCCAGCAGCCGCTGTCGGCGACCATGGACACGGTGAGTTCGTTGAGGTGGTCGACGAGGACGTGCTCGGGCGGGATGCCGGACTCGCGGACCACGTCGAGGGTGCGGCGGGTGCCGACGGCCTTGTCACGGTGCGGGGTGTGGACGAGAACCGGCAGGCCGTGCTGGACGGCGAGTTCGAGCTGACGGGCCAGCGCTTCGTCCTCCTCGGGCGTCATGGAGTCGTAGCCGATCTCACCGACGGCCACCACCCCGTCCTTGGCCAGGTAGCGCGGCAGTACGTCCAACACCCCCGCGCAGCGCGGGTCGTTCGCCTCCTTCGGGTTGAGGGCGATCGTGCAGCGGTGCTGGATGCCGAACTGCGCGGCGCGGTACGGCTCCCAGCCGAGCAGCGCGTCGAAGTAGTCGGTGAAGCTGTCCACGGAGGTGCGGGGCTGGCCCAGCCAGAACGACGGCTCCACCACCGCCCGGACACCGGCCGCGTACATCGCCTCGTAGTCGTCCGTAGTGCGTGAGGTCATGTGGATGTGGGGGTCGAAGATACGCATCATGCAGCTCCGGTGAAGGCAGCGAGCGCCGCTACGGCGGCGGCTCGACGGTCGGACGAGGACGAGGTGACTTCCCCGGGCAGTCCCGAGGCCTCCAGCGCGCCGGGATGGGCGCGCACGACGGGCCAGACGTCGGCGGGCACGTCACGGCCGGCTGCGACCCGCTCATGGGCGAAGTCGGCCAGCATGCGGGCGAGTTCACGGTCCGCGCGCTCCGTGAGGCCCGCCACCCGGTCGAGGGGGATACCGCAGAAGACGCACTTCAGTACGGCGTGCCGGTAGGCATCCTCATCCAGATGCCGCGCGGCGTACGGGCCGAGGGCCGCCTCGATCAGGTCCGTGTCGTTGCCCCACAGCGCCGCACGCACGAGTGGCAGCCCCAGGTCGGCGAACGAGGCGTCCGAGTCCTCCAGCAGCGCCAACGAACGCAGCACTGCCCGTTGTTCGGCGCTGTCGCCGTACCGGTGGAGGGCGGTGATCTCCTCGGCGAGTGCCGCTCCGCGCAGCGGCAGGGCGGCGAGCAGCCGGGCTCGGGCGGCGTCCGCCACCGTCCAGCCGGCGGCGAGCGGTCCGCGCCCGCAGTGCCGGCCGACAGCAGGGAAGACGGTGCGCACCGCTGCCGGGTCGTCGCCGACGCGGGCGAAGGCATCCGTCAGCCAGCGCTGCGCCTCCGGGGTGAGGTGGTGGTCGAGGGCGGTAAGGATGTGTGGGGCCACCGCGCATGCCTCCTTTTGGAATGCGTGTTCGACAACGACTTTGTGGGTGTGGCGAGTTGGTTGTGTGGGGCGAAGTGACGCGGCGCCGCGGCGTCAGACCGGCTCGGCGGCCTTGAGGAACTCCAGGGAGCGGCGGGCGACTTCGGGGGCGTTCAGGGACGCACCCTGGATCTCCACCGAGACCGGTCCCTGGTAGCCCGAAGTCTTCAGGGCGGCCAGGACGGGCGGGAAGTCGATCTGACCCGTGCCGAGTTCGAGGTGCTCGTGCACGCCGCGCCGCATGTCCTCGATCTGCACGTTCACCAGATACGGCGCCGCCAGTTCGACACAGTCCAGCAGAGGCAGGTTGTCGACACAGTGGGCGTGACCGACGTCGAGCGTGATGCCGAACAGGTCGGGCTCACCGAGCCGGCGTCGCAGGTCCACAACGCGTTCCACGGTGTCGACGAACATGTAGGGCTCGGGCTCGAACCCCAGCGCCACCCCGTGCTCCTGGGCGATGCGCAGGACTTCTTCGCAGCCGGCGGTCAGCCGCTTCCATGCCTCCTCCTCCGCCATACCCTCGGGTGCCGGGCCGCTGCACAGCTGGACGGCCGGGGCGCCGAGGTCGGCCGCGATGCGCACGGCACGCGCCAGCAGTTCGATGCGCCGCCCGGTGCCCGTGGCCGACATCAGCGTGGGAACGTGCTTGTGCCACGGGTGCAGCAGATACGGTGCCCCCGTCTCCACCATCACGGCCAGGCCGAGCTGGTCCAACCGCCCTGCGAGACGGGCGACTTGCCGAGGCAGGTCGGCGGCGAACGGGTCGAGGTGACCGTGGTCGAGCGTGAGGCCGACCGAGTCGTATCCCAGGTCGGCGAGCACGCTCAGCACGTCGTCGAGCCGGTGGCAGCCGAACCCGTTGGTCCCGAAGCCGAACCGGAGCCGCCTCCCGGGACCGGGTATCGGGCTCACGTGGGCGACACCTTCCGGGCGAGCCTGCGCGCCAACGGATGCGCCAACGCCAGGACACCGGCCAGCCCCGCGCCCCCGCCGCCGGCGGTGAGCGCCGCCTGGAGGGGCATCAACGACAGGATCCCGGTGCCGACAGCCTGCCGGACGTTCGCGGCCGACGGCTCGCGCGCGGCCCGCGCCTGCGCCGTGCCGTAGGAGGCGAGATAGCCGAGCGCTCCAACAGCAGCGCCGACCCGCGCCGCCCCGCCGCCGCGACGTAGACCGGGAAGTGCCGCGGCGGCCAAGGCGGTTGCCGTACTGCCGGCCAGCGTGGCGGCGGGCACAGCGCGCGGTGCGCCGGACACCTCGTGGCGGCTCAGCGCCGTGACGGTGTAGGTGTGCGCGCCGACCAGCAGGGCGGCCGGCACCGCGGCGCCCCGGTGGCCGGACTCCGCTCCGGCCAGCACGTTCAGTGCTCGTGCGCCCGCCATCGCGGCGGGACCGGCGGGTGTGGACTTCAGGCGCAGGTCGTACGCCCACACCAGTCCGGTCAGCGGGAGCGCCACACCCAGCGCCTGCCGCCCGCCGGCCAGGGCGGCGAGGCCGAGACCGGCGGCCGTCAGCCCGCACGCGGTGACCAGCGCGGTGCGGCGGGCAACTCGACCGGAGGGTATGGGACGTTCGGGACGCTCCACCGCGTCGACCGTCGCGTCCGCGTAGTCGTTGAGCGCCATTCCGGACCAGTAAAGAGCGACGGACGACGCCATCGTGGCGGCGATACGGGGCCGGGGCGTGCCACCCCCCGCTACAGCACCGGCAAGGATGTCGCCGGGAACGCTGAGAGCTGCGGGCAATCGGATCAGGTTCGCCAAATCGGCGAGACAAGGAGAATTGGGGGAAGGAGTCGAATCGTTCAGGCCGTGCATGATTGGACCCTACGTTACATATTTTAATCTTCAGATACCTCGCCACCCTCACACGCGTGAAGAAACCGTGCGCATTGGATGTACGGAAGTCAACGAAAAGTTCCTCCGATCGCAAAGCGCCGAACAAGTAAGGCGCAAGCAGCGGCCCGGAAACCGGTATCGCACCCGGCGGCCAGGTCGAGCCGCAGATCCGGGAGCTGTTGAAGCAGGCCCCGCCGATGTCGGCGACCGTGATCGCCGAACGGATCGGCAGGGACCGTGCCCCGACCGACCTCAAGGAACGCGTACGAGCGTTGCGACCGGCCTCTCTGCCGGTCGGTCCGGTCTCGCGCACGACCGCTTAGCCCGGCGAACGCTCTGGGGCCGATCTGCCGAGCTGCTGCCTGAACGGCCGGCTCAAGCCCAGGCTTCGGCCACGAGCTGGCGACTGCCTTCGAGGATCCGACGAGCGCGCTCGTGCGGTGGGATTCCAGCTTGTTCGAGGCGCCGGAGCGGCACTTCGGCGCTGATGGTCACTTCTCGGGGGATGAGCGACAGAATCTCCACGAGGGGAAACTCCCCGTGTCCGGGAACGAGGCGGTCGTTGATGGCTTCCTCCAGGTAGGCCGAGAGGCTCTCGGACGCGAGGAGGCCGTCGCTCAACTGGCAGTATCCGATGAGCTGTTGGTCGATCTCCCGGAGATCGGCCGGTCCCTCTCCGGCTCGTACGAGGTGGAGGGTGTCCAGGAGGATTCTCAGGTTCGGCTGGTCGAGCTGTTTCAGCAGTCCGACTGCCGCCGCGAGGGACGGTACATGTGAGAGTGGCGTGAATTCCAGAAGCACGTCCACCTGGGCGGCTCGTGCAATTCGGCAGAACTCGCCGAGGAGATCTGCCACCACGGCCGGGTCACGCGCCACCTTTTCATCGGGCTCGAACGCGCAGGCGTTGGCCGACGGGGTGCGTGTTTCCGAGAGAACGTCGAGCTGACGTCTGAGGTCGTCCAAGTCGCCCCCGGCCCTGAGGATGAATCCGTCTCCCATGGCCACCGGGATATTCAGCGCCTCGAGCCGCGCCAAGGTCTCACGCAGCGTTTTCCGGTCGCGGACATCCGGGTGATTGACGCTCAGGCAGATGCTGTCGGCTCCGCCCGCAGCGGCGGCTGCGGCGAAGACGGGCAGCGGTTCCTCCCGAAGGCTCAAGTGCTCAAGGCCGACCGATGGACGACGGTGCTCGCTCTCGCCGACGTGGCTCATGGGTACATCCAATGCGAAGTCGTCAGGTAGCTGATCACTCGTCTGAACCGTTTGAATAAAGAAGTGCACTTATTTCTCTCGCCGGTGGCATCAGGCGCCGAGCATCAGCAAGCCGCCGTTCACGGCGATCAACTGGCCCGTCATGAACCGCGCCCCGCTGCTGGCCAGGAACACCATGACCGGCCCGAGGTCGGCCTCCGGATCGCCGAGCGCACCCCTCAGCGGCATGGCCGTCCGCAGGTTCTGCTTGAATGCCGCAGCGCGTTCCTCGCCCAGGTGGTCCCACAGCCGGTCGGCACCCGGCGTCTGCACTGCCGGGGCCAGCGCGTTCACGGTGATCCCGAATCTCCCCCAGGCCGAGGCCACGGAACGCGTCCAGGCGTGGACGCCGGCCTTGGCTGCCGCGTAGTGCGGAGCCAGCGGATTGCCGCGCACGCCCTCACTGGATCCGAGATTGATGATCTGTCCGCCGGTGTGCCGCATGTGCTCGAACGCGGCCTGGTTGGTGAGGACCGTGGTCCGCAGGTTGGCGTTGATGATCATGTCGAACTCGTCGCCGGACAGCGACTCCGGCGTGCCTGGCAGCCATATGCCCGCAGCGTTGAGCAGCGCGTCGAGGCCGCCCAGGATTGCGACAGCCTGCTCGAAAGCGGTGGTGACCGAGTCGGGGGAGCGTGCGTCACAGGCCAGCCAGTCGCATCGCGTTTTGAGCTCGTCCGGTGGCGGCGTCGAGTGGAACAGGCCGACGACGCGCGCTCCGGCCGCGAGGAACACGGACACGGCCGCCGCACCGATTCCGCCTGCCGCCCCGGTCACCACCACGCGACGTCCGGCGAGCGGCAGACCCGGCAGGACCGACTCGTCACGGATGCTCATGACCCCACCCCGGAACGCGGAGGGCCGCCGTGGAGCGGAAGGCGCCTGGGGAGTGTGGTGTGCGTGCGCACCGGCCTGGGACTCGGCGGCGGGGCAAGGCCGTTGAAGTGCCGTGTGCTCGCACTGTCGCGCTTCGGTGATCTTGCGGACGACGATCCATGGATTCCCCTGCCTCCGTCACGCCTGCGCTCTTCCGTCGTGGCGTCGCAAGGCGGAACTGCCAGCGCCGTTGCGTACTCGGGTTCAGTCTAGTCAAGGTGAAGGCAATTGAGTATACGCATTACATCCCCTCGTGTGATGGTGCGAGGCTCGCTCCGTCAGAAGCCTCCGCTTTCCGAACGTGATCGTGTGGTTCGAGGTGGGTGGGCATGAACTCCACCTGCGAGTGGGAGAGGTGTGTCGGTCCGTCTGCTCGTCTCGTCCGGGGAAGCGGCTGTGCCGTCGATGCTCGGACTGCCGGGAGTCGGACGCGACAGACGTGGTCAGGCAGGACTGCGACAGCAGGGGCTCGTGGGTGCTCGAGTGGCTTCCCGATCCCGAGCTACCGAGGGCCCTGGCTTCAGGCGCCGCCGCGATCACTCGATCCAGAACCCGGTTCGGCTGCCCCTCCCATCGACCGGTATGCGGAAGCCTTCTACGCCGCGCCCCATCCGCTGGGCCTTCGTCACCAACGCTTCGGCGCCGCGCTGGTCACCAGACGACCGGGCCGGTCCTGTCGAAGAAACCGCCGGTCGGGCCGTCGGAGTCGATCGAGGCCATGCTGACGATGATCTCCGTGCCTTCTTCGATGGTCTGGGTTCCCGTGTGGCCATTGAGGTCGGTGGCGGTGTAGCCGGGGTCGACGGCGTTGAACCGGATGGCGGGGAAAGCCTTGGCGTACTGCGCGGTGATCATGACCAGCGCGGTCTTGGAGGAGTTGTAGTCCAGCGCCGTCACGTGGAACTCCACCCGGCTGGGTCGGAGGTCGCCGCCAGCGAGCCCAGACCGCTGCCGACGTTGACGACGACCGGGGCGTCGCTCGCTTCCAGCAGCGGCAGGAAGGCGTGCGTGACCCGCACGACGCCGAAGACGTTCGTGTCGTACGTGGTCGCCATGTCGGCCCCGGTGACCTCGCCGACCGGTTTGCGCGCGCCCACGATCCCGGCGTTGTTGACCAGGACGTCGAGACGGCCGGCGTCCGCGTGGACGAATTCGGCGGCAGCCTTGACGGAGTCCTCGTCGGTGACGTCGATCTGAACGGAGCGCGCGCCGAGCTTCTCGGCCGCCTCCCGGCCGCGGTGCGTATCCCGTGCCCCGACGTAGACGGTGTGCCCGGCCTCGATGAGGCGCCGGGCGGCCTCGAAACCCAGGCCCTTGTTCGCTCCGGTGATCAATGTGGTGGTCATGTGTTCACTCCGTGCTCGGTGGGATGGCGACGCCTCCACCCTCCGCGCGCCACGCCGGGGCAGACAGTGCCCGCCTCAGCCGGTGGACTGGCAGTACCAGGCTGTGCGGGTGCAGCACCGCGATGCTGGGCCGATGAGCGAATCCAGGGAACTGGGCAGAGCCCTGCACGGCTGGCGGGACCGGATCGCCCCCGCAACTGTCGGGCTGCCCACGGGCGGAGTACGGCGAGCCGCCGGGCTGCGCCGCGAGGAACTGGCGCAGCTCGCAGGTCTGTCGGTGGACTACATCACCCGTCTTGAACAGGGCCGGGCCACCTCCCCGTCCGCGCAGGTCCTGTCCGCGTTGGCCCGCGCCCTGCGGCTGTCGGCAGCCGAGCGCGAGTACCTGTATCTCCTCGCGGGCCAGCCGGCGCCGGGCCCCGGGCAGTTGTCGGCGCACATCCCACCGGGGGTCCGAAGGCTGCTCGACCAACTGGACGGCTCACCGCTGAGCGTGCATGACGCCGCATGGAATCTGATGCTGTGGAACCCGTTGTGGGCCGCCCTGTTCGGAGACGCATCCGCTCTGCGCGGACGCGAGCGCAACATCGTCTGGCGGCACTTCGCCGGTCTGCCGAGCCGGGTCAGCCACACTCCCGAGCAGGAGGCCCGGTTCGAGGCGGCCGTGGTCGCCGATCTCGGGGCGGCCACCGCCCGCTACCCCGCCGATGCCGGCCTGCACTCCCTGATCAAGGACCTGCGGGATATCAGCACCGACTTCACCCGCCTGTGGGACACGGGCATCGTGGGCATCCATGAGTCGGACACCAAGACCATCCAGCACCCCGACATCGGCACACTCACCTTCGACTGCGACGTGCTCGTCACTCCCGGCAACGATCTGCGCATCGTCGCCTATACCGCCGCCACCGGCAGCGAAGCCGCCGACCGGCTCAACCTCCTCAACGTCATCGGCACCGAGGCCATGACCGAAGACAGCACCCCGGGATAGCGGCCGGCAGGAGCACCCCACCCTCTTGGCCCGCTGCCAGGACCACGGAGGACGGCTCGCTGCCAACGCGGGCAAGCGGTCCCCAGATGGGCGTGCCTGCACGGTCGGGGGACTCCGGGAGATCGCCCGGTCCGCTTGACCAAGCGGTACGTTGGAGCGCGAAGAGCGGGCGGTACGAGGCCGGCCCCGGCAGGCGGTACAACAGGCGGCCCACCCGGACATCCCTGATCGCGGGGGACTCGTCCCAGGGCGCATTTTTTCAGTGAGGAGTTGCGCATGACCACGGTAGGGGTCGCCACCGGTGTCGGTCAGGGGACGGGTGAGGGATGTGCGCGACACCTCGCCGACATGGTCGACGTGTTGTTGCTCGCCGACCGGAACGAGGCGGCGGCTGCCGTGGTCGCGAAGGATCTGGCCGGCTCCGGGAAGCGAGCCATCGTCGAAGCGGTCGGAGGGGATGTCACCGACCGCGACTGTTACTTCCGGTTGGCCGGACGGGTCCGGGAGTTCGGCACGCTGCGGGCTGTCGCGCATGCCGAGAGCGTGGCGCCGGAGGACGCCGACTGGCGCGAGATCATCGAGGTGGACTTCGTCGGGAGCGCACTGCTTGCAGAGGCGCTCCGCCCCCTGGCCACCGCGGGCACGGCCTTCGTGTACTGCGCCTCGGTGTCTCCGCTGATCGCTCACGTCGAACCCGATCCGGTGGTCGCGGCCGTCCTGGAGAACCCGGCGCGGGAGGGATTCCTCGATCGCATCCGTGAAGCGATCGGCCCGGCCGTCGAGGATCCCGCGTGGGCATACCCATGGGCCATGTACGGAGTGCAGCGCCTGGCCCGCGCCGAGGCGGTACGACTCGGGCCGCTGGGCGCACGCGTTTGCTCCGTCTCGCCGGGCGCGATCGACTCCCCGCAGACCCGGTTGGAGGCGGCGCGGGATGAGTCGGTACGACAGTTCATCCAGGCCACGCCCCTGGGCCGTACCGGCCGCTACGAGGAGGTCGCAGCCGTCGCCGCGTTCCTGTTGTCGGACGGGGCTAGCTTCGTGACAGGGGTCGACATCATCGTCGACGGTGGCCTGTCGGCCTCCACGCAGGACGACTAGACGTTCACAGCCGATAAGGGCCGGTCATTGGGGCCTCCGTCACCCGATGGAACGTACAGAGGCCGATGCCCCATGCCGCGGAGTCTGAACGCGGTGGAGCGTGTTCCGGGCCCGGTGGTGCAGAGGGCTGCACCTCGCACTCGGGAGAGTGCCCGCTCGTCGCGCCGGTCGGTCTGCGGAATCCACAGCCGTCAGCGAGATGTCAGGTGCGTCAGCAGCCGTTTCCTCGCCGGCACGCGGAAGTCCGTCCTGGTGTCCGACCGGCTGTCCGCGAGACGCCTCGGTCTGAATGGAATGAGCACAGAGGGAAGGAATAGACCAGTCGGTCATATGTCAGCTGAGTGTCAGCCTTGGAGGTCGCATCCGCCGGGTTTTCCATTTGCTGAATTATTGACTGGACCGGTCGGTACAGCTAACTTGGGTGGCATCTGGGGGTCGGCCTTCTGGCTACGGACGACGGAGTTCGAAGAGAGGTACCGCCTGTGTTCAAGGAATTTGTCGTGTCCGGCGATTCGCACATCATCGAGCCGGTCGATCTGTTCAAGACCCGCCTGCCCAGGCAGCTGCGTGAACGCGCCCTCTGGGAAGAGGAGTTCACCCTCGACGAGCCGATCGTGCCGGGCGGGCACACGGAGTTCAAGAAGCTCCACACCATCGGGTTCGACGGCTGGACCATCTCCAAGTACCGCCAGACCGGCGGGGAGACCCCGGACGGCGATCCCGACCACATCATCCGGGACATGAACTTCGACGGCGTGGACGCCTCGGTGATGTTCCCCAACCTCTCGCTGTTCGTCCTGTTCACCGACGACCACGAGCTGTCGATGGCGCACGCGCGGGTGTGGAACGACTACCTCGTCGAGCGCTACCTCCCCTACAAGGACCGGCTGCGCCCCACGGCCGCGATCCCGATCACGGACGTCCCCGCGGCCGTGGCGGAGATCGAGCGGATCGCGCGGCTGGGACTGGGCGCGATCCTGCTGCCGGAGATCCCGCCGCTGCCGTACTACGCGCGGGAGTACGACCCGATCTGGGCCGCCGCCCAGGCGCACGGCCTGCCGGTCTTCATCCACGTGGCCACCGGCGGGGTGAAGGTCAAGGAGGAGATCTCCGGGACGGCGCAGACCGTCCGGGGGCTGATGACGTCCATGAACATGGGCAAGGGCAACCTGACCGACGACATGGTGGCGGGCCGGACCATGGGCTTCGCGGCCGGCGCCGGTGTGGCGGGTCCGCAGGGCATCATCGCCAGCCTGGTCGGCGGCGGGGTGTGCGAGCGCTTCCCCGACCTGCACTTCAACCTGATCGAGTACACGGCCGGCTGGCTGGTCTCCTTCATGGGCTACATGGACAAGGCGTGGAAGACGGGCACCGGCCAGGACCCCGACTGGTGGCTGGGCTTCTGGGACGACGACCGTCCGGCGACCGAACAGCCCTCCATGGGAAGGCTGTTCGCGATCAACGACAAGTGGCCCTACCCGCTCAAGCCCACCGAGTACGTCCGGCGCCAGATCCACGTGCAGTTCGCGGACGACCCCACGGCGGTCAAGGCCCGTCACATCACTGGCCTGTCGACGGTGATGTGGGGCAACGACTACCCGCACGCGGAGGGCACCTTCCGCAGCAGTGCCGAGTGCATCGCGGAGAACTTCGAGGGCGTCAACGACGCGGACCGTGCGGCCATCCTGGGCGGCACCCTGGCCGACGTCGTGCACTTCGACAAGAGCCGGAAACTCGCCCCGGTCACCGAAAGCGCCTGATCGCGGCCGAGCCGCAGACCGATCGTCGACCGGCCCCCTCATGAGGGAGCCGGGAGCGACGACGTAGCCGGTCGTCGTCTTCTCCGGACGGACCTTGTCCTCGCCGTGCCAACGGCGGCGGGTCTGCCGAGGGCGTCGTCAGGCGCGAGGCCGAGCGAGGGGACGGGGGCGGGCTCGACGGCGGAGACCGTGGGGCCTGCGGTGATTCGAAGAGTCCGCGCCCCAAGCGAATTGAGACAGGGAGCTGGGGATCGTCATGGCCCATGACCTAGGCATGCTGGTGATCCGCTTGGCTCTCGGGCTGATGCTGGTCGCCCACGGGGTGAACAAGGCCTTCGGGTCCGGTGGACTGGCCGGTACGACCTCCTGGTTCGCTTCGCTCGGGCTGCGCCCGGCGTGGCTGCACGCACGGCTCGCCGCCGGCACCGAGATCGTCGCGGGAGTACTGCTCGGCTTCGGTCTCCTGACTGGTGCGGCCTGTACCGCCTACGTGGGCCTGATGCTCGTAGCCGCGCTCACAGACCACCGGGGCAAGGGGTACTTCGTCTTCAAGGGCGGCTGCGAGTACGTGCTGCTCGTCGGGCTCGTGGCCGTAGGTGTCGCCTCGGTCGGCCCGGGCGCGTGGTCGCTGGACAACGCGCTGGGACTCGACAGTGCCGGTGTCTGGTGGTCTGTGGGTGCGGTGGTGGCGGGCACGGGTGCCGCGTTGACCCTCCTCGCCACGTTCTACCGGCCGTCCGACGGCGTGGAAGCGCAGAGCGACTGAACGCTGCCCGCTGCCCGTCCGACCCGGCTCGGGGCCCGTGCGAGAGATCTTCAACCTGCTTGACCTGAAGGAGAATTCGATGCCCAAGGGATACGTCGTCGTCACCGAAGCCATCAAGGACAGCGAGGGGATGGCCGCGTACAGCCAGGCCGCGGCACCCTCCATGGCACAGAGCGGGGCCAGGCCCCTGGTCGTCGACGGACAACCCCGGGTGCTGGAAGGCGAATGGCACGGAAACCGCACCGTCATCCTCGAATTCGAGTCGGTCGAAGCGGCCCAGGCCTGGTACGACTCCGATTCCTACGCCGCGGCCAGGCCCTTGCGGCAGGCCGCGGCCGAGTCGAACGCCGTACTGCTGAGCGGTTTCGAGCTGCCTCGTGACTGAGTTCGAGCTGTCGTGCGGGCTGCCACCGGGACCTGACTTCGCCGATCTCGCGGTGCTGGCCGAACAACTCGGATACACGCGGGTATGGATCTACGACTCGGCACCCCTGTGGGAAGACCCGTTCGTCCACCTGGCGCTCGCCGCTCAACGCACCAGCCGTATCGGGCTCGGTACGGCCGTGCTCATCCCGACGCAACGCGACGTGATGGCGATGGCCTCGGCGATCGCCACCATCGCTCGGCTGTCCGGCGGGCGGTTCCGGCCCTGCTTCGGCACCGGCTTCACCGCCCGCCTGACGGCTGGACAACCGCCCATGAAACTGGGCGAGTTGGGTGCCTACGTGCGTGCGCTGCGCCACCTCCTGGCGGGCGGGACGACGCTCGTGAACGGCAAGAGCGTGCGTATGCTCCACGCGGACGGGCTCACGCAGTCGCGCCCGGTGGACGTTCCCCTGTGGCTCAGCGCGTTCGGGCCACGCGGCGCCAAGCTGGCGGCCGAGATCGCCGACGGGGTCATCGGGCCCGTCCACCCCGACCTCCCCACGGCGACCCTGGTGTCCGGTACCGTCCTGGACACGGGTGAAAACCCGGGCAGCGACCGGGTGCGCCGCGCGATCGGACCGTGGCGGGTCCTCGACTGGCACAACGCCTACGCCTATGGCGGCGCTGAGGCCGTGGACGCCCTGCCGGGCGGCCGGCAGTGGCGGGACACGGTCGAGGCGCTCGAACCGGCCGGGTCACGCCATCTGCGGACCTTCGAAGGCCACGTCACCCACCTGCCTGAGCGCGACCGTGCGTTGCTGGAGCACATCGATCACACCACCATGGTCGGTGACCTTCACAGCATCCGACGGAGCGTCGGGCACCTCGTCGGCGAGGGCTTCAGCGAGGTCATCTACACGCCCAGCGGGCCGGACACCGCCCGTGAACTGACGGCCTTCGCTGCCGTCAGAAGTGCGTTCTGACAGCGTGACACCGTGGATCCGGTCAGCTCGCCACGTGGATCGGCCCCCACTTCGCCTCGGGGTCCAGCAGTAGGTAGGGGCAGTCGCGTTTGAATGCCGCCGTCTTCTCCTCCACATCCGTCAGATCGGCCTCCGGTGCGCCGAAGCCGCGCAGCAGGGTGTCGCAGTACTCGCGCGACAACTGCGCTGCGTCCCACTGGCCGTCCCGCTTCACCCACTGGTAGGTGTGGTTGTGCAGGTTGAGGAACTGCAGGGTAGCCAGCCGGGGCGGCATCGTACGGAAGCCGCCTTGCCGAGTGGCCTCTGCGAACAGTGCCCTGACCAGCCCTTCGAACTCGGCGCGCTGGGCAAGCAGGGTGCGGAGGTGGTCACCGGTGAGGCTGCGGTAGTCGTGTTCGTAGACCCAGATGTGGTCGAGCCTGTGGAAGATGCTCGTCAGCAGCGACTCGGACAGCAGCCGCAGCCGCAGCAGCGGGACCTCGTCGAGGGCCGCGATCTCCTTGGCGCGGGCCAGCAGCGGGCCGAGCACCCGCGACTGGATCTCGATGAGCAGGTTCTCCTTGGAGCCGATGTAGTAGTACAGGGCGCCCTTGGCGAGCCCGACCGCGCGGCCCAGGTCGTTGATGGAGGTCGCCGCTTAGCCCTGTTGCGCGAACAGGGACGCCGCGGTGTCGATGATCTTCCGACGTCTGGCCTCGAAACCCGGCCCGTGACCCGGTGGACGTGACATTACTTCTCTCCCCACCTGATCTGTCGAGGATTTGCTTACATGACTGTGCCCGAATTCAGACTGCCTCGGGTCGCACCAGCGGAGAATCAGGCCCCTGGCATCATTTCGCTTATGCTCAACTTGTTTACTAGGCCAGACGGTACATTAAAAGTGTGATTCAGGTGGTGTGGTCTGCTGCGAACCTGGGTGGATATTTCGGTTCGGCTGACCCGGGTTCCCTACGGGATGTCCGATGACCGCCGAACCGCGGCGGTCTTCTTCAAGGCGCGGACGACGTCCGCGTGCCAGTCGGGATCCGAACCGGGCGGGAGCGTGATCCCGACCCGGTCGGCGTAGCCGCCGATGTGCCGGTGGATCGCCTTGGCGAGCCCGTCCGGCTCCGCGACGATCGCGAAGGCGTCGACCACGTCGTCGTCGATGAGGGTACTCATCTCGGTCCACCGGCCTTGGCGCGTCAGTTCCCGCAGGTCGGTCTGCAGTTCGCCCCAGCCGTGCAGGTCGAGCACGGGGCGGTACGACGGGGTGGAGGCGTAGAAGGCGATCTGTTCGCGGACCGCGGTGATCGCCCGCTCCCGATCAGGTCCGTCCGGTGCGGCGACGACGAACGGGCTGGCCCGCACTTCGAAGCCGTTCCTGTCCCGGCCCCCGACGGCGAGTCCGCGGTCGATGGCGGGCTGGGTCACCTCCTGCATGTACCGCGCGGTGGTGAAGCTGTGCAGGATGAGCCCGTCGGCGACCTCGGCGGTGGCCTCGGTCATGCGTGGCCCGACCGCCGCGACGAAGACGGCGGGCGGCGGGACGTCGAGCGGACCCGGGTCGAACCTCGGTGGCATCAGCGTGTGTTGGGTGAAGTCGCCGCGGAAGTCCAGCGCGGTTCCCTCCTGCCACGCCTGCCAGATGGCGCGCAGCGCGCCGACGTACTCACGCATGCGCTCCGCCGGCCGGGACCAGGGCATGGCGAACCTGCGCTCGATGTGGGGGCGCACCTGGGAGCCCAGGCCGAGTTGCAGGCGCCCACCGGAGAACCGCTGCAGATCCCACGCGGCGACCGCGGTGCTCATCGGGCTGCGGGCGAACGCCACGAGGATGGACGTTCCCAGGGTGATCCGGCTGGTGGCGTCCGCGGCCAACGCGACCGGGAGGAGCCCGTCGTGGGCCACCTCCGGGACGAGCGCGGAGTCGTAACCGAGTTCCTCCAGCGTGGACGCGGCGGCGCGCGCTTCGGCCAGTCCGCCGTCGAGTCTTCCGTCGACCTGCACGTGGTGTCTCCTCAGCCCCGTAGTTGGTCCCGGTTGCGGGCCATCACCGTGGCGCGCCGGTCGTCGAGCAGGCCGAGGTCGGGCCGGTTGGACTGCGAGACCGACTGCTCCACGGCGAGTGCGGCGCCGATCGTCGGCGCGCCGCCCTCCTGGTAGATGTGCTTGAGCGCGCGCATCGTCTCGCGCGGTGTCTCGCTCACGGCGGTGGCGAGTTCGAGCGCGCGGCCGAGAAGTGCGTCGTGCGCGACGACCTCGGTGACCAGCCCGATGCGCAGGGCCTGGGCCGCGCCGACGACCTCGCCGGTGAACGACATGCGGCGCGCCCACGCCTGCCCGACGACACCCGGCAGCCGTGCGGTCATCCCACCGGCGGGCAGCACTCCGACTCGGGCATGCGTGTCCGCGAAGACCGCGCGCTCGGAGGCCACGAGGAAGTCGCACCCGAGCGCGATCTCCAACCCGCCCGTGAACGTGGCGCCGTTGACGGCACCGATGACCGGAGTGGCCATCCGCGCCACCTGCTGGACGCAGGGTTCCTCGCGATGCCGACGGAAGTAGGCCTCCCCTTCACGGGCGGCCTGCTTGAGATCCACACCGGCGCAGAACGCTGGGTCGGCGCCGGTCAGTACGACGGCGTGTACGTCGGGATCGGCGTCCGCGTCGAGCAGTCCCCTGTACAGGGCGCTGATCAACTCGCCGCCGAGCGCGTTGCGTACCTCGGGCCGGTTCATCGTGAGGACACGGACCGAGCCGATGTCGTTGACGAGCAGCGTGTCACTCACGTGGGTGCCTCCGGCCTGCTGAGGGTGGGGACCGCTGCCTCGCACGAGGTCGGAGTGCGGTTCATCGCGCCTACGCTCCGGCGACGAGTTCCGCCGCGACCCGTCCCGCGTCGAGGATCGAGTCGTTGTAGTGCGCGACCTTCGGATTGTCGACCTCGCCCTTCAGATAGCGGGCGTAGCCGCCTTCGAGGACGATGGCGAGCTTGAAGTTCGCGAGGACCTGGTAGTAGCGGTAGTGGTCGAGCGGGTTCCCGGTCAACTCGCGGTAGATGTCGACCATTTCGTCCCGGAGCGGCATCCCCGTGTAGTCGACGTACCTGCTGTGGACGTCCTCGGCGCGCGCCGGCCACTGTCTCATCAGCCAGGCCAGATCGAGGACGGGATCGCCGATCGTCGCCATCTCCCAGTCGACGACGGCGGCGAGCGCCGGTTCGGGGCCGTGCCGGAACATGACGTTCAGGAACGAGTAGTCGCCGTGCATGATGCCGGGGGTCCACCGGGACGGGATGTTCTCGCGCAGCCAGTCGCCCGCTTCGGTGAGACCGGGGATGTCACGGAAGCGGAATCGGTCCCAGTGCGCGGTCCACCGGTCGACCTGTCGCTCGTGGAAGCCGTCCGGTCTGCCGAAGCCCGTGAGGCCGCGTGCCTGCCAGTCGACCGCCGAGAGGGTCGCGAGTCCACGGACGAGTTCGAGGGCGAGCCGGCGGCGAGGTGCGACACCGTGTTCGGGTGCGAACGGCTCCGGCCAGAACATCGAGGCTGCCGGGGACCAGCCGTCGACCTCCGACATCACATAGAAGGTCGCCCCGAGAACGTCGTGATCGGTGCAGAGCGCCAACGGCGTCGCGTGCGGGACATCGGTCCCCTCCAGTGCGGTCAGCAGCCGGAACTCGCGTTCCATCGCGGCATCGCGGCCGTCGGGGACGATGCGCGGCGGGCGCCGCAGGACCATCCGGCGCGTGCCGTCGCCCAGCCTTGCCACGATGTTCTGGTTGCCGCCGCTGATCGGGTCGACGACCAGTGCCTCGGGCCGGTCCACGAGGGACTGGCCGGCCAGCCAGGCGGCGAGGCGTTCACGGTCGAGCTCATCGACGGTCATGACCCCAGGAACCTCCGGCGTGACGGAATCTATCAACGCGGCGTTGACGAGAAGAGTATCCTCATTAAAAGTGAGTTGGCAACGACGGAGGACAGGCATGGTCGACTTCTCGATCGACGCGGAGTTCCAGAAGAGGCTGGACTGGATGTCGGACTTCGTGGCGAACCGCATCCGCCCCTTGGAGTACGTCTACGACTACGACATCGACGCCGCCTACGACATCGGCAACCACGCCCTCCGCAAGGTCGTCAGGCAACTGCAGGGCGAGGTCAGGGCGCAGGGCATGTGGGCGGCCCACCTGCCGCCCCATCTCGGCGGTCAGGGGTTCGGGGCCGTCAAGCTCACCTACATCAACGAGCACTTCGGCGGCTCGTCGTTCGGACCGGTCGTCTTCGGCTGCCAGGGGCCCGACAGCGGGAACTCCGAGATCCTCGCGATGTTCGGCACGGACGAACAGAAGAAGACGTACCTTGAGCCCCTTTTGGCCAACGACGTCTTCTCCTGCTACGCGATGACCGAACCGCAGGGCGGCTCCGATCCGACCAACTTCCGTACGCGGGCGGTGCGGGACGGCGACGACTGGGTCATCACGGGCGAGAAGTGGTTCGCCTCCAACGCCAACCACGCCGCGTTCATGATCGTGATGTGTGTGACGGACCCGGATGCGCCTCCGCACGGTCGCGCGACGATGTTCATCGTGCCCACCGACGCGCCCGGTTTCGAGGTGGTGCGCAACGTCGGACTCTGGGGCGACAGCCCCGGCAGCGGTGGACATCCATGGCTCCGCTTCAACGGTGTGTGCGTACCGGACAGCGCGCGCCTCGGCCCGGTGGGGGAGGGCTTCAAGGTCGCGCAGTCACGGCTCGGCGGCGGACGGCTCCACCACGCCCAGCGCACGGTGGGCCACGTCAAGCACATGCTCGACCTCATGGGAGAGCGGGCCCTGAGCCGGGAGTCGTACGGCGAGGTCATCGCGCAGAAGCAGGCCGTTCAGCATGACCTCGCGCGGAGCTTCATCGAGTACCAGCAATTCCGGCTGTTGGTTCTCTACACGGCGTGGATGTTCGACCAGCGTGCCGAGCACGGCCGCGAGGGCCGCAAGATGATCTCTGCCGTGAAGGCGGCCATGGCCAAGATCGCGCAGGACGTCACCGTCCGCGCCGTCCATCTGCACGGCTCCATCGGTGTGTCCAACGTGATGCGGTTCGGCCAGTACATGGCGCTCGCCCTGCACGAGGGGATGGCCGACGGCGTCACCGAACTCCATCTCTCCTCGGTGGCACGGGCGTTGCTTCGCGACTACGAGCCCGCGAAGGGCAACTTCCCGACCGAGGTGCTCTTCGAACGGAAGGCCTGGGCCGCCCGGAAACTGCAACCCGTCCTCGACCAGGTGGGCGTCACGTTCGAGGAAAGCCGGGGCACCGTCGACGTACTCCCGGTGTCCCCGCCCTGGCAGCCGCCGTCGCTCACGGCGCCGGCCGGGTGACGAGTCCGGACAGCGCGATGTCCGCCAGGCCGTCGGCCAGATCCTGGGCCGAGAGCGTCCGACCGGGCTCGTACCAGCGGAAGGTCCACGCGACGAGACCGATGATCGACTGCGCTACGACCCCCACGGGAAGTGTGGTCGTGAACTCGCCGGATGTGACCGCCTCTTGGACGAACCCCTCGATGAACTCGAACTGACGCTGGGACAGGTCGATGATCGGTTCCAGGTCGCTCTGCTTCACTCCCTCGAACCGGGACAGGTCCTCGTGCACCCAGATGTAGAGGTAGGGGAAGTGGCGGTCGTAGTGCTTCATCAGCACCCTGATTCCGCCCCGTAGCTTGTCGGCCGCCGACTGCTCGGACGCCGACACCTTCGTCAGGTCCTCGTCGCTCTCGACGAGGGCGCGGTGCACCAGGTCCGCGAGCAGTTCCTCCTTGCCCGCCACGTAGTAGTAGATGCTGGCGCGGTCCGTGCCGAGCTCCTCGGCCACGTCGCGTAACGTCATGTCGTGAAATCCCTTGCGGCGCATGACAGTTGTCGCCGCGAACTCAAGCTCCGCGCGTCTGCGCAGATACGTCTCGCTGGGACGTTTCCGGGCCTTGCTGCGTCGCCGGTCGATGTGACTGCCCGCCTCGGCACCGCTGTTGTCGTCGGCCGTCCCCATAGCGTGAATCCTACGGCGTCTGTCGGCTGCCCTCCGATCACGACCGGCCGGTGAAGGATCCGAGCGCAGTGGCGAGCGCCGGTGCGTCGGCGAGGGAGCGCAGCATGTCGTTGAGGTGGGTGCAGCCGGCGATGCCGGCCAACTCGCCGAGAACCTTGGGACGGAGTTCCCCGAGCGGGGCACCGATGAGGCGGGACGTGTGCGGAACGGCGAGCGGGCACTCGCGGTAGGGAAGCACCCGGGGGACCGGCCGGACCGACCGCAGGGCGAAGTCGGCCGCTTCGGCCTCCGCGGCCAGGGCGTACTCGTGGATGGCCTGCCGGCCGCCCTCGGGGAGTGTCGAGGAGTCCTGGAAGAACGCGTCGATGTGGACCGTGTTCCCACTCGCCCACAGATCCAGACGCCGGGCACGGCGCATGGAGACATCGCGGTGGTCGACCACCTCATGCCAGGCCAAGTCGTCGTCGACGGCGTCGAGTTCGACGGCCCGCTCTCGACGCTGCTCCCACCGGAGGGTGCCGTCGGGCGCCAGCGCGCTCGAACCCTCCTGGTATCCGGCGCACACCCCGGCCACGACTCTGCGCCGGATGTCGCCCTTGCCCGCCAGATAGCGCTGCATGCCGTATCACGGCCGGAACGCCGCGCCGGAGACCAGCCCTGGCACCGGGAGGTCGTCGAGCAGGAGGTGGAGCGGTGTCGCAGCGGACACATCCTGGGCCGCCGCCTCGGCGAGGCGCGCACGGTGTCCGCCCATGCGGGAGTGGCTCAGGAGGCTGTTGATCAGGACCAGTTCGGGTGCCGTGGAGATCTCCGTGATCAGCCGCCGGGGATCGAGGACGTCCCGCATCCGGGCCTCGGCGACGACCGAGGCGGTTCCGTCGGCCGACGTCAACAGATCGCGGGCCCGGCCGTCGAGGATCGTCTCGCTACCCATCCCGTCGGACCAGGTGGCGTCGATCGTACTGGTGCGGCGCATCAGCCCCGGACGACGAGAGGGAGCCGGGCTGCCCGGTCCGTGGGGCGCCAGTTCCGCAGGTACGTCGAGCCCCATCAGTCCTCGCTTCCGACCGTCACGTCACCGCACGACTCCCGCGTCGCGAAGACCGGCGATCCGCGCCTGGTCGTAGCCGAGCGCACGCAGCAGGGCGTCGGTGTGCTGGCCCAGGGTGCAGCCCGCCTCCGGCTTGGTCGTCGATCGGGAGAAGCGGTTCAGCGGCGCGAGCCGACGGTGCTCGTCGAAGATGGGACTGACCGCGTCGACGGCGTAGCCCGCGTCGTGGAACTCGTCGCCCTGCATGTGCCGTTCGGCCGGTTCCTGGGTCACGGCGACGCAGCCGACGTCCTGCGCGGTGAGGCCGGCCTCCCACTCGGCCTTCGTCCGGGTCGCGAAGATCTTGGTGAGCACCTCCGCGAGCGCGTCGTCGTGGGCGGCACGCGCCCGGCTCGTGGTGAACCGCTCTTCGGCCAGATCGCCCGGGTCGCCGAGCCCGGCTACCAGAGGAGCCCACTCCCGCTCCGCCGGCGCGGCGAGGAAGAGCCAGCCGTCGGAGGCGGGATACATCCGGTACAGGGCGCTGATCCCTCGGAAGGCGGCGTCGACGCGAGGCTGTGCGGGACGGCCCTGGTAGCTGGTGTTGTGCGCGATCAGCGCCTGCGTACTCGTGCCCAGCATCGTGGCGGCGACGTCGGTCAGTTCGATCCCGCGACGTTTCGCGTAGATGCCGAGGAGCAGGGCGGAGGCGACGCCGAGGGCGGCCATTCCGTCCGACTGGACCGCCGGGACCGTCCCACCGGCGTACAACTTGCGTGCTTGGCCCAGTAGTTGGTCACGATCCTCGGTGGGGCGGCCGACCACCTGCGCGTCGGTCGCGGAAACCCCTGACGCCGCGCCGATGGACGGCGCGTAGGCGGGCTTGGAACCGTACGGTCCGTCGATGCCGTAGCCAGGAGCGTTCACGTACACCAGATCCGGATTGATCGCCTTCAGCGAGGCCTCGTCGGCACCGATCCGGGCCGCGGCACCCGCCCGGTAGCACTGGAGCACCACGTCGACCTGTGCGGCCAACTCCCGCAGGATCCGCAGCCCTTCGGGGGTGCGGAGGTCGACGGCGATGCTCTCCTTCCCTTGGAGTGCCTTCGCGCCGCCCGCCTCGGGGAACGCCATGATGCCCCGGATCAGATCGCCGTCGAGCGGCTCGACCTTGATGACCCGCGCACCGAGATCGGCGAGGAGGGTGGCGCCGTACGGCCCGGCGTACATGGCGCCGAGTTCGAGCACGGTCACGCCGCTGAGGGGGTGTCCCGAGCGGCCTGGCCGTCCCTCGGGGTTGGGGAGACCTGAGCGTGAGGCCGGTTCCCCGGCAGCGAGCCGACGCAGCTCCCGGGTATGCTCGCCGAGGCGGGGTGCCCGGCGAATCCTCGTGAGCGGTCGGCCTGCCGCGTGGACCAGGGTCGACGGCTGGCGTACCGGGCCGAGGTCCGGATCCTCCACGACGACCACGCGGCCCTCGTGCACCAACTGCGGGTGGTCCAGCGCCTCGTCCGGGGTACGGAACTGCTCGCCGAAGACGTCGGGATTGCGGGCGAACACCGCTTCCCACTCCTCCAGTGTCCGCTGCCCGACCTTCGAGACCATCTTGTTCCACCACTCGAACCGCAGCTCGGGTGTCGGAAGCATCGGAAAGCCGTCCCACTTCGGGTCGGCGAGTTCGGCACTCAGGCCGAGTTCGTCCAGCCATGCCCGCATGAGCCGTGGCGCGGTCTGCGCGAACTGCAGCCAAGTGCCGTCCGCTGTCGCGGCGATGAGCATCGCGTACAGCAACTTGGTCTGGGGACGGCCCTGTTGGTCGAAGGCGGCACCCATCGGCTGGAACGCGTCCGGGAAGCGGCCGAGTACCAGCTCGTAGAACCAGTTGTACGGGTCGTACGCGCCGACTCCCGTCACCAGATCGGACTCCACCACCTGGCCCAGACCGCTCCTCTCCCGTTCGAGCAGCGCCGCGAGGATTCCGTGGACCGCTGCCTGCGCGGCTGCGAAGGAGGCGTAGGGAGTGGTGACGTAGGCGGGGTCCGGGCCGGTGGTGAGCTGGTGCTTGGAGTGGAGGACGCCGCTCTTGGCGAGGATCAGTGCTTCGTAGCCCTTGCGGCTGGCCCACGGTCCGTGGGTTCCCCAGCCGGTGATGAGCGCCATGACGAGGCGCGGGTGCCGGGCCGCCAACTGCCCGGCGGTGAAGCCGAGTCGCGCCGCGGCGGCCGGGCGCATCGTGGTCACGGCGACGTCGGCGCGCGCGAGAAGGCCGTCCAGCGTCGCGCGATCGGCGTCGTCGTGCAGGTCGAGTGTGATGCTGCGCTTTCCGCGCAGGAGGCCCGGCCAGCCGGGGTTCGCGCGGAGTCGGCTACCCGTGGGCGGCTCGACGAGAATGACGTCCGCCCCCGCGTCCGCGAGGAACTGAGTGGCCTGAGCGCCGGGCAGTGTCGTCGAGAGATCGATGACGACGATGCCGTGGAGCGGGCCTTCGCCGAGGTCGTCGTCGTTCCGGTCGGGCATTCCCAACTCCCTTGGACGGTGCGGGTTCACGGCACTTTCAACTGAACCGGGTCGTCGCGAGGATGCCGCCGTCGACCAACAGGTCGGTCCCGGTGATGTACGACGCCCGGTCGGACGCGAGGAACTCGATGGCGTCGGCGGTCTCGGTCATCGTTCCCTCGCGGCCGAGCGGCGACCGGCGCAGCATGTCCAACTTGACCTCGCGGTGCGGTCCTTCGAACTCCAGCGCACCCATCGGGGTGGCGATCGGGCCCGGCGACATCGACACGATGCGGGCGCCCTTCGTTCCCCACGCCGCCGCGCGTCTCCTGCACATCCGGAGCAGCGCGAACTTGGTGAGCCGGTAGGCCTGGAGCGGCGTGCGCTCCGGCACCAGCTTCTCCAGGCGCTCGACGAAGTCCGGCACGAGGGGGTCGTCGAGCACCGCGGTGATCTCCGGATCCGGCGGTTCGGCGAGATGCCCCGCGGAGGAGGACACGAAGACCGCGGCCGTGCCCGGCACGGCCTGGTCGAGACTCATCCGCTCGATCAGCCGCGCCCCGACGAGGTTCACCCGGAGCAGGGTGCGCCAGTCACCCATCGACGGGGACAGCGCCGCGACATGCGCGACCGTCCGCAACCTCCCGCGCACCGTGACCAGTTGACCGAGTTCCGCGACCGAGTCCGGATCCGTGATGTCGCACCGCGTCACCACCGCGTCGATCCCGTCCGCACGCAACGCGGCCTCGCGCGCCGGGTTCTTGGCGGCGGACAGGCTCGCCAGCACCAGCCGGTGGGACTGGCCCAGCCGGCGTGCCGCCGACATCCCGATACCGCCCCCACCGATCACCAACGCGACGGGCAGATCCGGGCGTTCGCTCGTCCCGGTCCTCAACTCGACGTCAGGCCGCATGACATACCTCTTCTCCGGAGCGAGGGTTCATCACGTCAGCGCGAACTCGGCGGAGCCGTCGACCACGAGCGCGCCGTCGTCCTTGCGCAGTTGGATCGACAGCTCCAGCCGTCGCTCGTCGCCGTGCTCGAAGAGCCGTACGACCTCGGCCGACGCGACCAGCCGGTCCCCGCGGTAGACCGCCTCGGTGAAGCGGGTGCGGAAGCGCCGTACGCTCTCCTCCCCGAAGTGCTCGGTGCAGTACGCCGCGAGCCAGCCGGCGCCGAGCATCCCCGCGCTGAAGGCGGCGGGATAGCCGACGGAGCGGGCGAGTTCGTCGTCGTGGTGCATCGGGTTCATGTCACCGCTCGCGCCCTGGTAGCGCACGATGTCGGTCATCGTGACCGGCCCGAACGTGCGCTCCGGAAGCCGGGTTCCCCGGGCGAGATCGATCACGACGCCTCCTTGCGCACATAGGCGGACGTGTACCGGCACTCGGCACGCAGGAGTCCCTGGTCGTCGTGGAAGGAGACCAGGAAACGGACCAGCACCATCGGTCCCTGCCGGCCCTCTTTGATCCGCACGTCGTACAGGCGCTCGGAGTTGTGCAGCGTCTCGCCCGCCCGCGGCACCGGGCCGTGGAAGAAGTACTCCTGCTCCAGCGAGAGCAGATTCCGCACATCGGGTTCGATCCCGACTGTCGCGCACGCCTTGGCTACTTCGGGCGCGCGCACCGTCTCGCCGATGGTGCTCCAGTAGATCACCGTGGCCAGGAAGGTCGGCGGAATCGGAGCGTTCGGGTCGTCGAGGTAGGCGGGGCGGGCCGCCGCTGTCGCCGTGGCGTACTCCCGCACCTTGCCCCACTCGATGGGCATGATCGCCATGTCTGCTCCTCGCCGGAGTAGGTCCGCATCGAACTATTTCGTCAACGGAACCGACCGTCAATGCTTTCTAAGGAGTCTTCATTAACTTTTGCTGTCCGGGTCAGGGCTGACCGGGATTGAGAACGATGAACAGCCCCTCCGCCTCGGCGCAGAGCACGCCCTCGTGGCGGATCTCGGCCCGGAGGACACGCTTGCGGCCCTCCTCGCTCACGAACCAGCCGTGCACGTCGAGTTCCGCCCCGACCGGGGTGATCGACCGGTAGTCGGTGTGCAGATAGGCGGTGCGGGCCCGGGTGCGGCCGCCCGAGCCCGAGAGCCGGCCCAGGACCTCGTCGAAGAGCAGCGGAATGGCGCCTCCGTGGACCGCTCCGTTCCCGCCGAGGAAGTACCGGCCGAAGCGCACCGTGCCCCGGACGCTGAACCGGTCGGCCTCGTGGACCCGGAGGGCCGGCGCCATCGTCTGGCCGCGGCCCGGCATGTCGTCCCGGTGCCCGAAGACCTGCTCGCGCTCGGGAACGGCCGCGTCGGCGAGCCGCTCGCACCAGGCGCCGAGGTCGTCCGAGAGCGCGGCCACCGTGCCGGGGTCCAGCCGTGCCGCCGCGACGTAGTCGAGGAAGCCGCGCAGGCGCGCGATCATCCCGCCGTACCCGTCTCCGCCCGCGCCGTCCGGTCCCGCCGCCCGGGTCCACGACTCGACCTGAGGGGTCCGCTCCGGCTCGGGGATGCCCAGCCCGAGTGCCGGGTCGTCGTACCGGCTGCTGCCGGGAAGCCCCGGGGTCCTCACGCCGACACCCCTCGCGCCCGGACCCCGGCCGGATGCGGGCCCGGCCCCCGACGCTGCTCCTCTGACGCGCCCTCACTGTTCGTCATGTTCCGTCCCTCGTTCGTTCCGTTTCCGTGTCGCGAGACCCGCGCCGTTTCCAGGGTCGCAAAACCTGCGACCCATCCCTCCGTACCCGGCCCTACTAATGAGTATCCTCATTAGTAGTCGGGGACGCGGTCAAGAGGCGAGTTCCGGTGCCGGCTCGCCGAGACAGGCGCGCTCCAGGAGGCTGGGTTCCGCCGCGGCTACGAAGATCTTGAGCGGCTCCGCCACGCGAATCGGTCCGGCTGGCGTGACATGCCGCTGTTCCAGCGGGATGCTGCCCGTGTGCGACGACGTGTTGACGCTGTTGCCGCAGCTCAGTGCTGTGGAGGTCGGTTCGGTCGAGAAGTCCGGGGATATGGTGGTGATCGCCGCGCGATCCCGGGCGGGACCGGCCGCATGTACCGGTTGCGGCCGGATCTCTACCTGGGAGCACAGCTGGCCGGTACGTGCGACACGTTGCGGACGAGGCAGTTGGCGACCGTACGGTACGGGTCGACCTGTCGGTGCGCCGCCTGTACTGCGAGAACCCTGCTTGCCCGAAGACCGCGTTCACGGAGCAGATCGACGGGCTGACGGTGCGATACCAGCGTCGAACTCCCGGACTGCAGGCGATTGTCGTGATGGCGGAAGGCCTGGCTGAAGGTGGTGGGGTCGGCGAAGCCGCTGCGCCGGGCGACGGCCGCGACGGTCAGGTGTCGGTCGGCAGGGTGAGTCAGCAGGTGATATTCCAGCTGGAGCCGTTCCTGGCGAATGTAGTCCGCCGGAGTGGTGCCCGTCTCGGCGAACAGCGTGTGCAGGTAGCGCAGCGAGACGGAGTGCCGGGCGGCGACGGTGGCAGGGGTCGGCGAGACGGCCCGCGATGTGCGCCCGGACCATCCGGAGCGTCGCCGTGCGCCCCAGCGCCTGCGGGCCCCGCGGCTGCCGGAACGCCGTGTTGAGCACACCCGAGAGCAGTTCCGTAATCGCCCGGTCGATACTGGGGTCGGGCTCGGATCCGAGCTCAGGTGCGGGCCCGGGCGCGGCTCCCGCCGGGGCGCCCAGGATCTCGGTCATCATCGCGCCGAGCACGCACAGCGCCGGGATGTCCGCGCTGATGGCGTGGCCGCAGCGGTCCCGTGACTCCCGGTCCCCGTGCCCGAGCAGTGAGCGCGGCACTTGGAGGACCAGCTCGTGGATGTCCGTCTCCGGGAAGGACAGGGTGTAGGGCCCGCTGCTGTCGTACAGGACGCCGCCACGGGCCTGCAGCCGGGCCTGGCTGGTGTCCTGCTCGACGAAGCCCACACCCCCAATGTGCACGACGAACAGGTGGTCCTCGCTCGGGGTGCCCCGGGCCAGCCGGACCGTCCCCAGCACCTGGGACGCTCCCGACCGGACTTCGCTGACCGCGATGCCACAGGCCACTGGGACCCCGGTGACGCTGCCCGGAAGTCCTCGCTGGTCCGGCCCACCCGCAGCGGGACGAAGCTCTCCGAGCAGATCTGCTCCCACTCGCCGACGGACGCCGCCTGCGCACTTTTCATGCCGGAAGCCTGTCGAGAATCCTTTTCCAGCCGATTTTGGGTGAACAATCCGGCGGCTACCATCGCGGCGCTCCCGCCGCCGCTACTCGACGGTGACCAGGACTTCGACCGGGTCGCTCTCGGACGCGGAGGCGAGGACATGGATCTTGCCGGGGCCAGTCGGGCGGAGGACGGCCAGGGCGCGGCCTTCGTAGGTACGGCGTTCGGTAGCGTCGAAGCGATCCTCGGAGACCGGATCGGCGCTGCCGAAGCCCAACAGGACGCCCGCGCCGGAGACTTCGACGGTGACCGGGCGATCGGCCGCGGTGTGGAGGGTGCCGTCCGGGTCCGTCAGAGTGAGGGTGACGTATGCGAGGTCGCCGCCATTCGCCGTGATGACCGGGCGGTCGGCCTCGGCGCGCAGCCGCACCGGGCCGGTCGCGGAGCGGAGGGTAGTGCGGCCGGTTTCGGCGCCGTCCCTGTAGGCGATCGCGAGGAGTTCGCCGGGCTCGTACGCCGTGTCGAACTCGGTGCGGAAGCGGTGGTCATTACCCACAGGCCGACGTCCGAGGGAGCGGCCGTCCAGGAGGAGTTCCACCTCGTCGGCGTCGCTGTAGACCTCGACGGTGATCGGCCTGCCCTCGAAGCCGGGCCACGTCCAGGTGGCGACGGTGTCGCTCCAAGCCCACGGCGTCCCGGCCCAGGTCTTGCCGTGGTGTTCGGGGCGACGGACCGCGATGTAGGGCTGGGCGCGCAGGCCGAAGACGATCTCGCGGTAGTAGGAGGCGGGTCGGCGGTGGCCGGTGATGTCGAGGTCGCCGCAGCCCGCGAGGAGGTAGGGGTAGGGAGCGGTGTGGGCGGGGCG